>CAXRHS010000788.1:0-9417 GCA_964230235.1 Myxococcota bacterium | reverse complement strand
TCGATGAGTCCTGCGAACTCATCGACGGGTTACGCGCAGTAGGTGTTTGGATGCATACACCCTCAAAGAACAAGTCAAACGACACGAGCGCGGAGCGGAGCGGCGAGTCGACTTGCAAAGTCGCGAGCTTGCGACCCACCTGGCAAGCAGTGGGCCAACGTGGAAAATCGAATCGATTTTACACGTGCCCTATAGGTTGTCGAGGTCGAAAAGCCGCAGCACCACGCTACTGCGCCCCCAGTTGGTGGTCCCGGGCACCCGCACCTCTGCCACCAGCTCAATCCACTGACCGCAATACGGCGCGGCGACGTTCTTTTCAAAGGCGACCGGCACCCCTGGCACGTTGGCGCGAGCGTTGGTCCACCACCCGGGCAGGGTCGGATCCGCTGTGGCGATGGCCTTGGAAGTACCGGCCAATTCCGTCGCGACCGGCTTGCAGTCGAGCAGCGCGTGGCCCGCGACCTCCAAGGTCACTTTGGGCGCCGAACCCGGCGGCAGCTTGACCCGCACCCCGGCCCACACATGGATGCCGCCCTGCACTCCCTCGACAATCGGAGCCCATTGGCCTTCGGTGTAGGGTGTGAAGGCGCCGCTGTCCACATCGCCAGCGCCAAGCGCAAAACTCAACGTCGGCGACGTCGGCGCTTTGCCATCCGGCGTGTTCCAGATGAGGCCGGTGGTCGCGGCCGCGCACTTGGCCGGCATCGCAGCACTGGGCGCCTTGGCATCGGCTGCTGGCTGGCATTTGTGGTAGCAGGCCACCGGTTCGACCGAGACCTTGCACGCCGCTGGCTTTTTCGACGGCTTGACAACGTCGCCGCCAGCGTCACCGGCGGTCGCCGACGCGTCGCCGGCCATGGCAACCTCGCTGGCTGTGTCCGTCGGCCCGCCGACCGGTGGTGCAGGCGCCGACACGCCACAGGCCGCGATGGCCACGCAGGCCAGCCCACCGCCTCTCATTGCACCACCGCCACCGCTGAAAATCCGAACCGCCCGTAGGGCATGGGCGGGCCAGCGGTTTTCCAGGCGTCAGCGCCGTTGGCCAGGTAGAAGGTGGCGGACTCGGCCAACAGGTACAGGCCATCGGGGGCCTCGACCAGGTGTCCCGGTGGCATGGGCGGGCTGAGGCTCCAGGACTTGCCGTTCCACACTTGGGCGCGACACTGCAGCCCGATGTTGCCAGGTTCGCACGCCGGGCAGGCAGCAGTTGGCGAGACATCGCTGCTGGCCACCACCCACAGTTCGTCGCTGCCCGGTCGATTGAGCACCTGCGCGGGGGCGGCCTCGGGGCACGGCCAGCCAACCTCTTGCTCCTGGGGCGTCGCCTCGCCGGGCACAAGGCGCCAGGTCCTCTTCGCCGCGAATACCAGCAGCCCAGTGCCGTACTGCGCCGCCGGCAGCCCTGGCCACAGCAGGCCCTTGAAGGCCTCGGTCAGCGCTTTTGGCGCGCTGCCTTGGGTCATCGTCACCGTCTGGTCGTGTGCGAGGTCGACAAACCCAAACAACTCCGAGACCTTGGGGTCTGTCACCGTCTTGGCGCGCAGGCCGCCAAGCAACCACAGGCGATCGCCTTGCAGCCGGCCAATGGCGCCAACCCGCGGGTGCGACCAGGCAAACGGCGTCGACCAGACTCCGGTTGCCAGGTTCAGCTTGCGCAGCCCGCGGCAGCCAACTTCGGCCTTGAGCTGGGTCGGCAGGATCAGCGCCTCGTCGCAAGTTGGGAAGAACACATCCCAATACTCGATGGCCTGATAGCCGCCGCCGGTCTCGCCGCCGAGCACCCACAAAGCGCCGCCGTGTGCGGTGGCCACAGGCTGGATGCGATACTCGGGCAAGTAGGCCACGGTGGTGTCCCAGGCGCCCTCCGCAGCCCGAAAACGCTGGATGCGCGCCGCGTCGGCGGCCCCCGTCGGCGGCGGTGGAAAGGCCGCGACTTCGCCACCCACGATGTACAGGTGCGTCTGCGGCTTGACGTGGAACGTGCGCGTGCCGCACAAGCCCGAAGGCATGGCGCAGGTGACCGTGCACGCCCCTAGCCCTACGCGCCGCACGGTGCCGCGCTGGTCGCCAAGCACGCAGACATCGCTCGGTCCTGCTTGCCAGTTGCACAGGTTGTCGAGCGTCTCGCCGGCACTCACCGCGTGCAATTGGGTGTGCAACGGCGGCGCGGCCAGGGCAGTATGGTCGCTGTGCAACTCCAGCCAGGGCTCTGCACAGGTCGGCGTCGGCGTCCCGGCCAGGGTATCTTGGCCTGCGGTGTCGCGGTTGTCGGCAGCCGCCACATCCGGCGTCGCGCAGCCACAGTCGACGGACGCTGTCGGCGCCGCCGAAGAGCAAGCGACCGCAGCCCCCGCCAGCAGCAGCGCTCTGGTGAGGTTCACCCGGCCTGGCAGACGTTGGTCGGCGTGTACTTGCAGCCGCCCTGCGGAGTGCAACTGTCGATGGTAAATGGGTTCTTGTCGTCGCACGACACCGGCGCGCCCTGGCATTTGCCGTTGCTGCACTTGTCGCAGTTCGCCGCGGGACTGAGCCAGTGCAGGTCGAGGTTGAAGTCGCCTTGGCCGCTCCACGTGCCACCGGGCGCCTTGTGGGTGTAATGGAACCACGACGAGGCGCCGAAATTCAAGCTTTTGCCGTTGGCGCCGATGCCGATCTGGAACGGGTACATGCTGCCCGCTGGCGCCTGAGTCAAGGCCGCGACATCGTTTGGATTACTGGCACGGTGCAGCGTAGCCTGGCCAGGAATCATGTCGAAGTACAGCCAGGTGTCGGTCAGGGCCTTGGGCTGGTAGCCGTCTTTGAGTTCCTTTTTCGGCCCACCGGCACCCTGCCCCGCAACGCCTTTGCCGCGGAACGCAAACCACACATCGCCAAACCACTTGTCGCCGACGTTGCAGCCGCCGCCGCCCTGGAAAATGGTGGCGTGGCCGTGCAGGTGGCCCTTGCTGCCGTCGCTGCTGATGTCAAAGCGCGCGTCCGCGTCAAAGGTCATCCGCACGAACGCGCCGGCGCAGAAGCCCGGCAGGTGGATGGCGTGGCCGCCGCCGGCCCAGCCCACGCTGGGGTTGGTGTCGGCTTTGGTGACCTGCCACTGCTTGCTGACGCCCGCCGGCAGGCAAGCGCCGGTGCAGGCGTTGCCGTCGTTGCACGCCGCGCCATCGCCGCCGTTGTAGGCACAGGCGCCGGTCGCGGGGTCGCAGTTGTCAGCGGTGCACGGATTGCCGTCGTTGCAAACCTTGGCGACGCCGCCAGCGCACTTGCCCTCCTTGCACACGTCGCCGCTGGTGCACGCCGAACCGTCGTCGCACGCCACAACCTGACTCCAACTGGCGTCGAGGCGGAACAGCACGCCGGCGGGGTTGCTGAGCGCATTGCCGCCCGGCATCGCCCAGTTCTTGACGATGCACTGCAGGGTGTTCTGGCCGCCTTTGAGCGCACCATCGAGCTTCCAGGTGTCTTTGCTGGACTCGAAGTAGTTGAACTCGGTCGCATCCTGGCCAACCACCGCGCCGTTCAAGCTGCACACATAGCTGTTGTCGGCGCCCACGACGAGCGTGCCGCTAAGCCCAGAGGCAGCGACCGGCACCTCGAACTGGCGGACAAAAGTGACCACGGTATCGCCGACCGGGTTGGCCACGTGGTAGCTGGTCCAAATCCAGGTGGCGCCAGGGATGCTGACCGTCCAGCTTTTGTGCTGGTTCCAGGTCGCGACGGCCGGGGCGCCGTTGGCAAGGGTCTTGGCATCGCTCAAAAGCGACAGGCTACCGGCAGCGCTGGTCAGCGGCTTGGCCCAGCAGCCGCTGGCCGGGTCACAGCCGTCGCTGGTGCAGGGGTTGCCGTCGTCGCACAGGGCCTTGGTTTTGCCTTTGCAGCCGCCGGCCGCGCAGGCGTCGTCAAGGGTGCAGGCGTCGCCGTCGCTGCACGGCTTGCCGTCTGCCGGGCTGGCGACGCAGCCCTTGGTCTTGTCGCAGGCGTCCGTCGTGCACGGGTTGCCGTCGTCACAGGTCGTCCACTTCAAGCCTGCGCACTTGCCGCCTTTGCAGATCGAGTCACTGCTGCAGGCGTCGCCGTCATCGCACTTGATGCCGTCGTTGGGCGGGAACACGCACCCGCCCTTGGCGTCGCAGAAGTCGCTGGTGCAGTCGCTGCCGTCGTCGCAAACGATGGCCTTGGGGCCGACACACAACCCGTTCTTGCAGGTGTCGCCCAGGGTGCACGCGCTGCCATCGTTGCACGTACCGCCGTCCACCGGGCCGTGGGTGCAGCCCTTGATGCCGTCGCACCCGTCCTTGCTGCACGGGTTGCCGTCGTCACAGGCATTGCCCTGGCCCGCTGCGCACTTGCCAGCCTTGCAGGTGTCGCCGGTGGTGCACTTGTCGCCGTCGTCGCAGGCCTTGCCGTCCGCGGGCTTGGCGGCACAGCCGGTCTTGGGGTCGCACAAGTCCACTGTGCAGACGATGCCGTCGTCGCACGCCTTGGGCGCACCGCCTGCGCACGCCCCGCCCTTGCACTTGTCGCCCTGGGTGCAGGCGTCGCCGTCGTCGCAGCCGATGCCGTCGCCGTTCTTGACCATGCAGCCACCCTGGGCGTTGCAGGTGTCGATGGTGCATGGATTGCCGTCGTTGCACTTGACCGGCGCCGTGCCCTGGCACTTGCCGCCCTTGCAGGTGTCCATGGCGGTGCAGGCGTCGCCGTCGTCGCACGGCTTGCCAACGTAGTCGATGGCCACGCAACCGGCTTTGGCGTCGCAGCCGTCCTGGGTGCACGGGTTCTTGTCGTCGCAAACGATGGCCTGGCCGGCCAGGCACTTGCCGGCCTTGCACAGGTCGCCGGCAGTGCACACCGTGCCGTCGCTGCAGCCGTCGCCGTCCAAGTTGACCGCCAGGCATCCCTTGTCGCTGTCGCATTTGTCCGCGGTGCACGGGTTGTTGTCGTTGCACACGACCGGCGCGCCCGACTTGCAGGCACCGCCTTTGCACAGGTCGAGGCCGGTGCAGTCGGTGCCGTCATGACAGGTGGCGCCGTCGAGAAACAGGTGTTTGCATCCGGACTTGGCGTCACACTGGTCCGCGGTGCACACGTTGCTGTCGTTGCAGTTCAGTGGCTTGCCGACGACGCAGGCGCCGTCCATGCAGGTGTCGCCGGCGGTGCACGCATCGTCGTCGCTGCACTGCTGGCCGCTGATCGCCACGAACTGGCAGCCTATGGCCGCATCGCACAGGTCTTTGGTGCACACGTTGTCGTCCGCACACACCTGGTCTGCGCCGCCCTTGCACAAACCGTTTGCGCACGCGTCGCCGACCGTGCACGCCGAACCGTCGTTGCAAGCGGCGCCGTTTTGGGGCAGGTTCTGGCAGCCTGCTTTGTAGTCGCACTGGTCGAGCGTGCACGGATTGGTGTCGCCGCACTCGACGAGCGCGCCCGGCTTGCACAAGCCCTTGCTGCACAGGTCGCCGCTTGTGCATGCATTGCCGTCGTCGCACGGACCATCTGGCTGCTGCAAGTGGTAGCAGCCCATCAGCGCGTCGCACGCATCTTGGGTGCACGGGTTGGCGTCATCGCAGCCGGTGGCCTTGCCCGCCTTGCACTTGCCGCCCTTGCAACTGTCGCCGGTGGTGCATGCGTCGCCGTCGTCGCACGCCTTGTCGGCCAGACCGTACGCGCACCCAAACGCGGGGTCGCAGCCGTCCAGCGTGCAGGGGTTGTCGTCGCCGCACTGTACCGCCGTACCCGATGTGCAACCGCCCGCCTTGCAGTGGTCGCCTTTGGTGCAGGCGTCGCCGTCGTCACAGGGCCCTTGGACGTTGTCGTGCACGCAGCCGACGCTGTTTTTGCAGTCGTCGTAGGTGCACGGGTTGTTGTCGTCGCAAAGCGCGGTCTTCTTCTTCTTGGCGACGCACTTGCCCTCGACGCATTGGTCGTCGGTCGTGCACGCGAGTCCATCGTCGCACGGGCCAAAGGTCGTCTCGGTGTGGATGCACTTGCCCTGCGCGCATGCGTCGATGGTGCACGGATTGCCGTCGTCGCAGGTCAGCGCCTGGCCGGGCTTGCACTGGCCGGACTGGCAGACGTCGCAACCAGTTGGCGGCTTGGGTTCGGCGTCGACGTTGATGTCTCCGTGGCCTTTGAGCTCGCCATCTGGCGTCGTCTTGACCCAGTCGAGCCAGGCGCTTGAGCTGTGCGCGAGGGTCTTGCCGTTGGCGCCTTTGCCCATCTGGAACGGAAACACCGAATTGACCGGTTTCTGGGTCAGGGTGACCTTGCCCGACCCGCCGACCTGCGCCATCGACGCCGCCGTGATATCGAAGTAATGCCAGGTGTCGGTCATCGCCTTGGGCACGACCCAGCCGTCGTCGAGCTTTGGGCCGCCGCTGCCTTCACCCGCCGCGCCTTGGCCGCGGTACTGCAAGCTCATCTGCAGGTTCCACTTTTCGCCTAGGGTGCCCGGCCCATCGCCCAAGTGGTACACCTCGGCCTGCGCCGTGATGGTGGCGCTGCCGTCGATCATCCACAGCAGTTGCGCGCCGTCTGCAAAGGTGAAGCGGACGACGTGCTTGCTGACGCCATCAAAAAAGCCTGGCATCCACAAGGCGTTGCAGCCAACAGCGTCCTGCTCGGGGCAGTTGGCGGCGGCCGTCAGCGCGTACACCTTGACCATGCCGGCAGGCAGCGCGCAGCCGGTGCAGGCGTCGCCGTCGCTACAGGTCGTGTATTCCGGTGCTTGCTTGTGGACGCAGCCGGCCGCTGCCTCGCAGCTGTCGGCGGTGCACCACTGGCCGTCGTCGCAGTTGGGCACCGGGCCATTGACGCAGTCGCCTTTTTCGCACTTCTCGGTGCCAGTGCAGGCGTCGCCGTCGTCGCAATTCTCGATGAACCCTTCGTCGGTCTGGCCATCGCAGTCGTCGTCGGTGCCGTTGCAGCGCTCAGGCGCTGGGTCACACTCGGCGCCGTCGTTGTCGCCGCTGTTGAACTTCTTGGGGGCGCAGAATTTGCCGCCGTCGGGTACCTGATGGCATTTCCAGCCTTTCTGGCAGTCGCTGTCGGCCTGGCATGGCACCGCGTCCATGCCCCCCGCGCCACCGTCGCTGCCCTTGCCAAAGTTGTCACATGCGACCAGCGGCACGACCAACACCGACAGAACAACCCGCATGGCGGTGCTGCGGCCGATTTCGGGGTGCGCAATCGCGGCGAGCGGACGGCTGGCCATCGGGCCTCCTGCGGGTGCGGCGTGAAAAGCCGCAACCAGGATGCAGATTGGCCAAAAAACGCGAATGTGAAAAACGGTGCGCAAAAAATGCCGCTGTCGCATGCGCAGCTGGTGGGGTGGAAATACCCCGGTATGCCGGCGCTTGCAAATCTGCAGCTTGCACGAAGGCGGGCAGCGCGTTCGGGGTTGACCCACACGCGGTCCGCGCGTAGCCTCGCCGGACCGCCGAGGCCAATTGGCCGCTGCGGCAAAGGAACCGCCCCGCGCAGGCGAACCCGCGCACACGAGTCGGCAAAGCCAGACCGCGACCCTCGATCGGAGCCCAAGCGTGAAGGTCTGCCCGTCCTGCCACACGCACTACCCCGATACCTTGCGGTTTTGCAGCCAGGACGGCACCGCCCTTCAAGCCCTCGCCACCACCGACTCGCTGATCGGCAAGGTCGCTGGCGGCGCATACTGCCTGACGGAACGGCTTGGCGCTGGCGGCTTTGGCGCCGTCTACCGAGCCCAGCATGTGCGCATGCCAATGGTGGCGGCGGTCAAGGTTCTGTTCGCCAATCGCGCGGGCGACCCCGACATGGTCGGCCGCTTTCAGCAAGAGGTCGCGGCCCTCGCGGTCTTGCAGCATCCGAACATCGTGCGCGTGCTCGACCATGGCTTTCAGGACGACCTCGGCTACTACATGGCCATGGAGTTCCTCGCTGGCGACGACGTTGGCAAGAGGCTGGATTCGGGCCGACGCTTCTCGATTCTGGAGGTCGCGGCCATTCTCGACCAGACCTTGCTGGCCATCGATCTTGCGCACCGACAAGGGATTATCCACCGAGACGTCAAGGTCGAGAACATCTTTTTGGCGCAAGACTCAAGCCACCCAGAAGGGTTTTGCGTCAAGCTGCTCGATTTCGGCCTGGCGCGACTGACGCAGCCGGTGCTGGCCCAAACCGGCACCACCGTCAGCCGCGGTAACTACCGCAGCACCGCGTCGCGCGTCTTTGGCAGCGTGGCCACCATGGCGCCCGCCGGAAGCGCTGACCGGCAGGGCCGTCGATGCGCGCGCCGATCTGTATGGCTTGGGCGTCGTGTTGTACGAATTGCTGGCTGGCGAAATGCCCTATTCGGCCATGACCATCGACGACCTGCTAAAAGTGATGACCACCACGCAGCCGGTGCGACCGACCAGCCTCGCAGGTGGCGTATGGCTGCCGCCAGAGGTCGAAGAGTTCTTGCTGACGTCAATCGCCCGCAAGCCCGATGAGCGCTGGCAGACCGCGACGGAGATGCGGCGCGCGTTCGAGCGTGTCTTGCCTGTCGCCGAGAAGGCGTGGGCGCGTTTCTTTCTGGCACCAGAAGTGGTGGCGCAAATCGCGGTGCCCATCGACCCGCCGTTGCCGCCGCTGCAGCGCAGGCCTTCGCGCAGGGGATCAGTGGTGCTGGTCGTAGACGACGACAAGGTGCTTCGTGGGCTGGTCTCGGGTCTGGTCCGGTCGGCAGGCTGCGATTGCGAAGCCGTTGCCGATGGCCTGGAAGCCGTGCAGTGGCTGCGTGAGAACCCTTCGCCGGACGCGATTGTCGCGGACCTGTTGATGCCCGGCCTCGACGGGCTGTCCATGGTCACCGCTGCGCGACGCGCCGGCTATGATGGCGCAGTCATTCTGTGCACCAGCGTTGCAACCGACAAATTGCGGGCTGGGGCCGCGCACCTGCAACGCGCTTGGACGCTGGACAAAGCGACGGAACTGTACCGGGTACCCGATATCCTGCGCCGCGCTGGTGTCGCGCCGCCTGCGGAAAAGTAGCCAATGCGCTGGCCGTGGTTGCTGCCCCTTGTCGTCAGCGCCGGCTATGTGGCTGCATTTGGCTGGTTGCGCGGTTTCTTGGGCCCAGGTGCCGATTCGCTTGGCATCCTGGCCGTGCTGGCTGTCGCGTCGTCGCGCGGGTTGCTGCCTGGGCTTGCGGTGGCGACCGTTTGTGTGGCCACCGCGCGACCACCGCCACGTGAGCGCGGCCGCAACTGCCGCCGCAGTGTTGAGCACATCACTGATTGGGAGCGCACTCGTCCACTTTGCGGATCGGGAGCTTTCCACCCGCCGAACTACGGGCCTGTAAAAGAACAAGTCAATCGACACGTGCGCGGAGCGGAGCGGCGAGTCGACTTGCAAAGTCGCGAGCTTGCGACCCACCAAGCAAGCAGTGGGCCAACGTAGAAAATC
>CAXRHS010000787.1:0-8004 GCA_964230235.1 Myxococcota bacterium | reverse complement strand
GCCATAGCGATCTCCGCAAACGGAAACTCGCTTTCTTGCACCTTGAGTTCTTGCAGCACCACCACGTCGGGCCGGGTGGCATCGAGCCACGGCAAAACAACGTCGAGGCGGCTGCGGATCGAGTTGACGTTCCAGGTCACGAGGCGCATGGGTGAGCTCCAACGGGCGGGACCGCCACCGTAGCGCGGATCGCCAGGCTTGGCCAACCCCGGCCTATGCAAGCCCTTCGCTTGCGGCCACAATGCAGCCGGCGGCGCAAGCTGCGCCCAGGAACCGACCATGGCAGGCTTTCAGACTGGTGTCGCCGTTTCGGCCGATGTGCTGCAGGGCCCGCTGCGCTCCCTCGCCGGCCGCGAAGCGCAACTGCCGGCCCGCTTGCGCGTCGCCAAGGCGCTTTTGCCCGCGCCGCCCGATTCGCTGGTGCCGGCGCTCATCTACCTGACCCAGGATCCGGAAGTCACCGTCAAGCAGGCCGCCCGCGACTCGCTGGCGCAGATGCCGGGCGACGTGTTGCTGCCGGTCGTGCAGGGCTTCAAGGACCCCGCGCTGCTCGACGCCGCCGCGCGGGCCCTGCACAAGGTACCGCGGGCTGCGGTCGAAGTGGTGCTCAACAACCACACCGAAGACGACACCATCCGCTGGCTGGCGACCATGGGCGGTAGCGAGGTCTGCGAGACCATTGTGCGCAACCAGGTGCGCGCGGTCCGCTACCCAGCCATTATCGAGGCCGTCTACTTCAACCCGACCGTGGCACAAGGCGTGATCCAGGCGATGCTCGAATTCGCCGTCCGCAGCAACTTGAACCTCGACCACATCCCGGGCTTTCGCGAAACGCGCGCCGTCTTGCTCGGCGAAGAACCAGACGACGCCGGCGGCGGCCTGTCGGACCTGGAATTTCAGTCCGCGATGCTGATTGCGACCGGCCAGGGCGAACTGGCTGCCCAGTTGCTCGGCCAGTTGACCGAAGAGCAACGCGCCCAGGTCGAAGAAAAGGTGATGTCGAGCTTGGGCGCGCTCATCTCCAAGATGAGCGTGTCGCAAAAGATCCGCATCGCGATGGTCGGCGACGCCGCCACCCGCAAGATCCTGATTCGCGACCCCAAGAAGATGGTGTCGCTGGCTGTGCTCAAGTCGCCGCGGCTGACCGACAGCGAAATCACTACCTTTGCGGCAAACAAGACGCTCAGCGAAGACATCTTGTCCAGCATCGCGCGCAACCGCCAGTGGACCAAGGACTACGCCACCCGCAAGGCGCTGGTGTTCAACCCCAAGTGTCCGATCACGTTTTCGCTGACCTACCTGCGCACGCTGACGCCCAAGGACATCAAAGACTGCGCCAGTTCGCGCGATGTCAACCAGACGGTGGCCCGCCAGGCCAAGCGCATGCTTGAAGCCAAGGACCAGAAGAAGTAGCGCATCTGGCTACTGGTACACGATCTCGATGCGCGCACCTTTGGCCTTGGCCTTGTCGGCGGCCAGCGCGACGCCCGTGGCCACCAGTCGATCGGCCTCGACACCCTTGGACATCAGGTAGTACCGCACCGCGCCGGCCTGGCCCTGGCCGGCTTTCTCATCGTCGGCGTAGCCAACCAGCGTCGCTTTGACTTCGCGGTGCGCGTGCAAGGCCGCCGCCAGCCCGTCGATCCACGTTTGCGCCTTGGCCGTCAACTGCGCCGAATTGCCCTCAAAAGAGACCGCCAGCGCGCCCATGTACTTCTTGAGCTTGTCCGGCACCTTGTCGGGACAGCCGTCGGCGTCGGAGAAGCCGTTCTTGGTCTCCGGGTCGCGCGGGCACTTGTCGAGCGTGTCTTCGATGCCGTCGCCGTCGCCGTCGGGGCTCTGGTCGGGGCAGCCGTCTTCGTCGTCCAGGTTGTTGCGGGTCTCTTTTTCTTTGGGGCAGTTGTCGCGGCTGTCGGGGATGGCGTCGCCGTCGCTGTCGGGGTCGTCGGGGCAGCCGTCGTCGTCTTCAAAGCCGTTCTTGTTCTCGGGCACCGGTGGGCACTTGTCGTGCTCGTCGTCGATGCCGTCGCCGTCTTTGTCGGCATCGGGGCAGCCGTCGTCGTCGCGCACGCCGTTCTTGGTCTCTGCGACGTCGGGGCAGCGGTCGGCGGCGTCCAGCAACCCGTCGCCGTCGTTGTCCAGTTCGGGGCAGCCGTCTTCGTCTTGCCAGCCGTCGCGGTCTTCGGCGTCCAACCGGCACTTATCCTCGCGGTCGCTGATGCCGTCTTCGTCGGTGTCCTTGGCTTTGCCGCCGATGCGGTAGGTGACCGACAGCCACAGTTCAGGCTCCAGGCCGTAGGAGCTACCGCGGATGGGTACCAGTGAGACGAGCGCGTCCAGGCGCAGACCCAAGAATTCGTTGAGGTCAAAGCGCGTGCCAGCGCCGACGAACAGGTGCGCGTCGACGTCGTCGGGTTTGCCGGCGTTGGGCGAGGCCGTGCTCAGCGTATCCAGGCCCAGTCCGGCGCGCGCAAAGGGCCGCAGATTGCCATCGGGGACCAGCGCAAAAGTCGCGCCGGCCCGCCAGGTGGTGATGTTGCTGGCGTCGCCCGACTGGCGCAGGTTGGACAGGGTGTAGCGAAACTCGCCCTCGGCGGTCACGCGGTCCGAAAATGCATAGCCGCCGCGCAGCCCAAAGCCCGGGCCGGCGACGGGAACTTCTTCTTTGACCAGGCCATCGCCCAGTTCGTTGATCTGGTGCTTGAAGGCCCAGCCGCCCAGCGCGCCGATCTCGACGGTCGCGGGCGGTTCGGCGTGGCTGGGGGCGGCGACCGCGAAGGCACAGGCGGCCAGGGCCAGTGTGAGCGGTCGGGTCGTGCGAGCGGGCATGGCGGCGGGCGCGGCGCGCCGAAAGCAGGGCGGCCGGGCGGGCGCGATGATGCCGGAAATGGGGGCGGGGGCAAGGGGTGGCGGCACTGCGCTTGGCGACACCGCGCTTGGCGACACCGCGGCGCGATGGCCGCCGTCATTTCCGGCAAACATGTGCGACGGCATCCAAGGTGCACTGGCCGAAGCGCTTGCAGTCTTCGGATCCGGCACAGTGGATCGGCGCGGTCGGTACGCAGAACGGGAACCCCGCAACGATTCCGCACTGCCCTGACTCCTGACACGCCACAGACTTGGCGCACGATTCGGAGTTGATTTTGCAGTCGCCGTCGCCCCCCAACGCGCACAGGCCCTTGTACTTGCAGCCCAACGAGGCCGTGCAAGCCGCCTGGCTGTACGCGGCGCACGCTCGGCCTGACCCTGCGCGCTGCAGCGCCTTGGAGGCCAGTTCGCATTCGCCGCGCCACAGGCAGCCGGCAGATTGCGCACAGTCCGCATCGGATGCTGCCCAGCACCGCGCGCCCGGAAATGGCCCGAGCGGGTCGGCGCAGATGCCGCTCAACGCGCACGCGTGGCACTGGCCGCGCAAGATGCAGTCTTGCGATGTTGCACATCCGGCCTCTGTTGGCCGAAAACAACTGCCGCCGTGGTCGCCACACAGCCCCGATTCGCTACAATAGGTTGGCGTCGTCGATGTGCATGGCTGTGCCGACGTTGTAGCTTGACACACGCCGTTGTGGGCGCGGCAAGTGTGCGCCAATTTGCACTTGAATGACTGCTCACAATCCTGGTCGCTGCCTGCCTTGCAGTGGCAGCCATCAAATGCAACGTGTTGCCCGGCCGGATCAAAGGTGCAGTGCCCCCAAACGTGGCACTGCCAGGTGCTGGCGCAGTCCACGGCCAGACCTTGTTCTGCGCAGGTCTTGGGCGTGCCGGGCGCCTTGCTGTTCGAGTCTGCGTCGTTGACCGACGTCATGGTGTCAGCCCCACGTGCTACATCCAGGCACGCTGCCGCGGCAAAGATGCCAGGAGCAACACCGCCATTGTCGCGGGCGCAAGCGACGCCGGCAACGGCTACCGCCAGCACCAGCCATCGCGCAGCATGGACGTCGCTTGTGGCCACGGAGGCTCCTGGGTGCGGCGCCGGCAAAGGGCCTGGCCGCCAGCCGTTCGCGTCGCTTGTCGCAGCGATCGCGACAAGCCACTATCGCGCTTTCGCCCTTTTCGGCGCAAGTCTGCGGCAGAATCTGAGCGTCGACACCGGCGACCCTGGCGGACGCGACGGCTTGTGTGCGATTGCAGTTGGCGCCGTGGCGCATTGGTGATTCGCCTTGGCAGCTCTGCGCCCGCTCAAGGCATGCAAGCGCGCAGTAATGGGTTCCATTTGCAGTTTCCGTATTTCGCACAGCCGACCGAGCCGGCACAGTGTGCAGTATTGGTTGGTTCACAAGCCAGCCCACCACCGCTGGCTCCAAGCGCAACTGCGGCACACCGCCCACTTTGCTTGCAGCCGACGGAAGCTGCACACCCCTGTGACGAAGCGGCGCATTTGCCAAACTTTTGGCCCGGCACGAGCAGCAGTTCGCATTCACCCTTTGCTTCGCAGTTGCGTGACGCCGTGCAGTGTTGCGCCTGACTTGCAAAACACCGATTCGATGGAAAAGCTGGTTCGCTGGCGGTCTCGCTCTGCGCACGGTATGCGCACAGGCCTTCCATTTGGCATGCCGCCGACCGGCTACAATCGTCGTCGGACACCGCAACGCAGGCTGGAATTGCGGCGCCCGTTGCTGACTTCCCGCAGCCGATGTGCAGCATGCAGCTGTGACACCTGCCCGACATGGCACACTCCGTGCTCTGCATGCACGCGTCATCCGTTGCGGCTTCGCACAGGCCACCGTGAGGCACACATTCACCGCGACTCACGCACTTGCCGTTCAGTTCATTGGTGGGGCCGCAACCACGCGCAGCAAGTCTTCTGCATTGGCCCCCAACCGCGTCGCACTGCTGCTCCTGCAGGCAGACAAAGGCATGTGCGCAGTCGTCGTCTTGTAGCGCTGCGCACTCGCACTTTGCAGGCACTTTGGAACACCCGCCCCAAACGATGCACCCCGGGCTGCCTTTATCACATGGGCACGCTGTCGCGTCGTCTGCGTCCGCGCCGCTATCAGGCGGGCCGCCGACGCCAGCATCGACGGGTTTGTCGCCAGTCGTGTCCTTCGCCGTCGCCGTTGATGGCATGGGACTGCTTGCACCTTTGGGTTGTCCCTGGCACCCATCTGCCGCCGTCGCCGCAGCAAACTCAATGGGTGTAGGCGCACGATTGGCGCAACCGAACACGGCGATGGTCAAGATGACCGGGCCCAAGCCCAAAGGCGCAACGGTCACGCTATTCCATCGCATTTGCAGGGTAATTTCGTCATGGCATTTGGCGTCGCCTTACACTTCTTACCGTCGAATCCGGTCCAAGTGATAGGGCCGTCAAATACCTGATCGTTCGGACTCTGCACGCAATTGCCGAGTAGCGCACAGTTGTGCGAAATCCAGGGCGAAAACCCAGGCTTTCCTTGAGCTTTGAACCAGCCACACCCCTTAGGCAAGCACGGTCCATTGTCGGCCACCGCAGTACACACCCGATGCCCTGCGGCATTGGGTGGCCCGCACTCGCGAATACACCCTGGCGAACTCTTCTTGCAACCTTTTGGGCACTTCTCGCAGCGATGGCCTGTAGGCAAAGTGCCAGCGCCGCATACGCATTTACCCAGCAGGCCGCAGCGATGAAATTGGGGTTCACCTTCGGTCGGGCACGAATCAGGCGTGCACCGAAAGTCGTAGGGAATCCTGTCGCGGACGGCCCGGGCAAATTGGCCCGACAGCAGACCTTGCGCATCCGCGCGGATGTCCAGGCGAGTTGCTGCGCGCAACAACCGCAGCCCAGGCGGAGGTGGCGCGACACGGTCGGCTGGATTGAGTATCGCCATCGCCCCTCCTACCCACCGCAGCCGCAGCCGGTGCCGATGACGTTGATCTGGACGTCGAGCGTGATTGCTGTGACCGTGGTGTTCTCCAAACTGAACGCCAGCAGCGCGAGCAGGGGCTCAGGATTGTTGGTGGCGTCGTACTCCACCTTCCAGACGGCTCCGCGGCGCACCGACGGCGTGCCCGCGACAGTCGCCCCGCAAGTGACCGTCTTGACGGCATAGGTGTCAAACCCCTGGACCGGCAGCGGCTGGCTGGCGGTCTTGGTGTGCAGCTTGACGTCGTTGGTCGCCATGGTCGGCGGGCTGTTCATGACCAACTCGATGACGGCCTGATCGAAGCTGGAGACGTCAAGAAGGTTGAGCAGTTGCAAGGTTGAGTTGGCGCGCAGCGTGAAAACGGTCTGCGGAACGACTTCGATAACGCGGGTGGTCACAGCGGCTCCTGTATTCGGCACCGTGCGGCGCCCAAGTTGCCGGCTGTTCACGTCGCCGGCTGAAGGGGTCACAGATGATAAGGTTAGCGCGTCTTCCCCCGCAACGCAAGTCCGTGCCAGACTTTGCATAGTTGACGCCAAAGGCTATGATATCGACGATTTGTCAACAAAAGTGAATTTCCGCGGGCTGCGGCGGCTACCTCAAATCGGCCAAACCGCCCCCTTTCTGGCCGGAGTTCATCGCAGGCAGCATCTGCCCAACCGGATCACCTCAACTGGCCCGCCCCATGGACAAACCCATGACAAACCCGCACCCCGCCACGACAATCCCGTGACGCAACCGCTGGACCCTCCCGCCCAAAAGCGTTGAAGTTGCGGCAGCGGGCGGCGGGCACACCGCCCGGGCGACGACCGGCCGAATCCTCGGCGCGTGTGCGGCGCCGACGCGGCAGGGCGGGCCATGGACTACCTGTACGTCTTGGTTTTCGTCGGTTTCGCCGCGGCAATGACGCTCGGCGGCCTGGGCGTGTCGCGCCTGGTGGCCCCGCACCTGCCGGGCGGCCTCAAGAACGAACCCTACGAGTGTGGCGAATCGGCGGTCGGCCCGAGCTGGCTGCAGTTCAACGTCGGCTACTACATCTTCGGCCTGTTGTTCCTGGTGTTCGACGTCGAGGCCGCGTTCTTGCTGCCGTGGGCGGTGGTGCTGCGCGAGTTCGGCGTCGCGGGCCTGGTCGAGGCGGCGATTTTCGGCGCGGTCTTGTTAGTCGGTCTGCTGTACGCCTGGAAAAAGGGGGCGCTGCAGTGGGTCTAGTCACCGACAACCTGCCCGACGCGCTACTGCCTTTGCCCGGCGGCGGGGCGTTGCTGACCGCCATCGATCAAGTGGTCAACTGGAGCCGCGCCAACAGCCTGTGGCCGCTGACCTTTGGCACCAGCTGCTGCGCGATTGAAGTGATGATGGCCACCGGCGCCGCCCGCCACGATCTGGCCCGCTTTGGCGCCGAGGTGGCGCGGCCGTCGCCGCGGCAAGCTGACCTGCTGATTATCGCCGGCACCATCGTCAAGAAGATGGCCCCGCGGCTGCGGACCCTGTGGGAGCAGATGGCTGAACCGCGCTATGTGATTGCGACGGGCAGCTGCGCGATCTCGGGCGGGCCGTTTCTGTACCACAGCTACACCACCATCCGCGGCGCCGACGAGGTGATCCCGGTCGATGTGTACGTGCCCGGCTGCCCGCCGCGGCCAGAAGCGTTGCTGTATGGCCTGCTGACCCTGCAAAAGATGATCCGCGAAGGCACCACGCTCGCCCGACCCGGCAAGGTCCGCAAGCCCGTGCTGGCCGCGCTGCCCGATGGCATGACCCTGCAGCAGGTCCGCGCAGAGATCGCCGAACTGGTCGAGGAAGCTGCCACCGTGAACCGCGCGGCCGCCGCGGCCGTCGGCGCGAACTACGCCAACGCGAGCCGGATCTAGCGATGGCCACGGTCCTGCTGCCGCTGCCCGGTCAGGCGCTGGATCCGACCGCTCTGGTGGCAGCTGTGCAGTCGCTGTGCCCGACCGCCGTTGCACGCCCCGATTGCGACCGGCCGGCGGTCACGGTGCCGGTCGCCCGCTGGGCGGCGCTCGCCCCGCAGCTGCACGCCAACGCCGACCTGCAGTTGGACTTCTTAGAAACCCACACGGCCATCGACTGGGCGGCGCAAGGCCGCTTTGAGTTGGTTTACCTGCTGAGCTCACTAGGGCGCGGCCACCGCCTGACGGTTTTC
>CAXRHS010000786.1:0-3356 GCA_964230235.1 Myxococcota bacterium | reverse complement strand
GGTCTCGACCGTGCACGCGACGTTGTCCGCGCCCTCGCACGTCACCGTCGGGTCCTTGGGCAACGCCTTGCAGTTGAGTACCGGCTCGCAGGTCCAGTATTCGCACGCGCCAATGGCCCCGCACTTGTCGACGGTCTTGGTGTGCAGACAAGTCCCGGCGCCGTCGCAGGCATCGACCGTGCACGCCGTCTTGTCGTCGGTACAAGCCGTATCCTTGGCCGCCGGAACCCAGCCGCCTTTGTCCTTGTCCGGGTCGCACACCAGGCACGGGTTCTGCGGTGACTCCAAGCCCTTCTCTGCGCAAAAGCCAGTGGCCGCGATGTAGCAGAACCCCGGTTTGGGGCCCTGGCTCTCGCACAGGCCTTTCTTGCACTTGCCGAGGAGGCATTTCGCGCCGGCCTCGCAACTGGTGTTGTCGCTGAGCGTGGTCGCCGCGGTCTTGGTGTTGCCCGGGTCGCAGACGATGCACGGTTCGTCGCCCTTGATAGGCATGTTGGCGACGAAGCACTGGGGCTTGCCGTCCTTGTCCTCGATCAGGCACGTGTTGCCCTTGACCTTGGGGTCGCCGCACTTGCCGGCGCCGTCACAGGTTTCGTCGGTGCACTCCAGCGCGTCGCCGGTGCACGTCACGCCGGCCGAGGCCGGCGACCAGTCGTCCTGCTTGGTGCCGGGTGCACACTTCTGGCATTGATTCTTGGGGTTGACGGTGCCGCCTTGGTAGCACGCGCCGTCGATGTGGCAGCTGTCCGGGGCCACTTTGTCATGTCCGCACACGCCCTTGCCGTCGCACTGCTCGACCGTACAGTCCTTGCCGTCGCTTTCGCTGCACGCGGTGCCCGCGGCGCTGGCCGGGTGGTTGCACGCGCCCTTGCCGTCGCACTTGTCGTCGGTGCACGGCTTGCCGTCGTCTTTGCAGGCGGTGTCGCCGCCCATGTTGCTCCAGCCGGTCTGGCTGACGGCGGGGTTGCAGCCGACGCACTCCTCTTTTTCTTTGAGCGTGCCCTTTTTCCAGCACTGGCCGTCAAAGGCGCAGTTGTCGGCGGGGATGGCGTGGGTGCAATTGCCCTTGGCGTCGCACACATCCGGCGTGCAGCCGAACTTGTCGTCGGGGCAGGGGCTGCCGGCGGGGCGCGGTGACCAGGCCGTTTGCGATTGCGACGGGTTGCAGAACTGGCACTTGGCGTTTTCGGCCTTGTCGTCGGGGTGGCTGGACGAGCTGGCGTAGCAGGCGCCGGAGATAAGGCACTGGTCCTTATCGACCAGCGGCACGAGCGGCACGTTGCACTTGCCCGCGGCGTCGCATTGGCCACTGGTGCAGGGCAGGGCGTCGCCGTCGTCGCAGAGGCTGTCCACTGGCTTCGCGCGGGTGTCGCAGTGGCCTGCTTTGCAGAAGGGTTCGGCGCAGGGAGGCAATGGGTTGGCGCTGGTTTTGCCGCGCCACTTATTGAGGTTCACGGCCTGAGCGCAGTCGAGGTCGGCAGTGCAGGTTGGGCCGGTGGCGGTGGTTGCTTGCGGCGCTGAAGTGGTCGGTTTGGGGTCGTCGGAGCACGCGGGGTTGAGGCTCAAGGCCAAGGCGTAGGCGGTCGGCACCAAGTGCCAAGGTCGCGGCTGTGGCGTTCTTGGCCGTGCGGTTCCGGTGCGGGTCAAAGTTGCCATCGGTCGTCGCCGGGCGGGCGTGCCGCCGTGCGGTTGCCAGTTTGGCTGAGGTTGAGCGGGGCGGCAAGGTGGGCAGGCAGCGCGCAGGGCGGGTGGCAGGGCTCGCCTTGTTTTTCGACGGTTCGTGGCAGGGGTTGGTTTTTTTTGGCCCCTATCGCGAGGTCGTGCTCGGTGGGAGGGTTGCGGCAGGGGACCTGCTCGAGTTCAGCGACTCCCATGTGGACCTACTGCCGTCCACGCACAACGTGGACCTCGACGCCGCGGACCAATCTCGCTTCTTGAAGGCCGCTTTCGATGGCAAGCGGGCCACCCTCGTACCTCTGGAAGATGTCGAGGCCACGGTCCAGTGAGATCTTCCACCCAGTGTCCGTCACGATGCTGCGGGCGTGGAAGTTCGGGCTGTGGTCCAGTTCCCAGCGTAACGAAACACGGCTTGCTGAAAACGACTCGGCGACCTGATTGAGCATCTGCTCCTGACGCTCACACGTTTCGCGGTCTGACTGCGTGACCAACTGTACCTCGACCTCGTCGCCCTCGGGAACCAGTTCGTGCACCAACTGAAGCAACTCGACCACGTTGCGCACCTGATGGAACATGCGCACGTACGGGTCGCGAACGGCGATCCGCCGCGCGCCGCGCAGATAGTCGCCGAATAGGCGGCGGTAGCTCCAGCCCCTGGCGTTCTCGGGAACCACAATGTGACCGCCGTCGAGGGGTTGGCCCCCAGCGCTCGCCGCCGCGCCCAGCGGTGGTACGGACCCGGCGACGTCGCCATCGTCGGCCTTGGCGGGTGAGTTGCCGTCATTGGCGCCGCCAGCCAACCTCGGGCTTGCAAAAGCGGGATACTGCAGTTCCTCTGGCGTCAGCACCTCGACCGTCGCGCCATCAGCCAGCCTGCGGTACTTGAATTCGTGGCGCTTGAATGTGTCATCGATGCGCAGGATGTGCTCGCGCACGCGGCGGCGCGCCTCCATCGCAAAGTGCAGCAACTCTTCGGTTTCTGCTGACGTGCACCTACCGCTCGGGTACATGATCTTCATCAGGCCCGAGTACGTCTTCTCGAACCCGGTCTGGTCGCGTGTCGACACATCCGAGGTGATCTCGAAGTGGTCCTTGTAGACGTGCGTGAAGTCCTCGGTTCGCAGGTGCTTGAGGACCTCGGCAATGTAGTCGACCACGAAGCCGTACCCTGAGCTGAATTGCTCGTTGCGAATCGGCGACACTTCCCAGCCCGGGTTGTAGGCGTGCAGCCGGTCCAAGAACGCGGAATCGAGGTACTTGTCGGGCAGCGGCTCGAATAAGTGCGAGTGCTTGAGCATGTAAGCGACCGACTTCTTGGTGTTGCCCATGAACCCCATCGACGCCTCGGCCGTCAACTGCTCGATTCCGCGGGAAAAAGAGCGGTTGGCCATGTAGTTTTTCATGATGTCAACCAGGGCTTTATCGACCTTCTTCTCGTTGCCGGCGAACTCGTCGAAGCAGACGCAGTCCCAGTAGCCGACCAGGCCAATCTTGCCGCTGGCGTTGCTGACAAACAGCTTGGGTGCCGTGACCTCCGAACCAGAGATGAGCATGCCGTGAGGCGAGAACTCGGCGTAGATGTGCGACTTGCCGGTGCCCTTGGGCCCAAGTTCGATGAGGTTGTAGTTGCGTTCGCAGTACGGCACCAGGCGAATAAGCGTCAGCAGCTTGGCGCGGCG
>CAXRHS010000785.1:0-7277 GCA_964230235.1 Myxococcota bacterium | reverse complement strand
GAACCGGTCAACCGGTTGCCGTCAAGATGATGTCGGCGCCACCCGATGACCCGGCCGCCGTCGAGCGGTTCTTTCGCGAAGCGCGCATTACGGCCGCACTGACCCACGCCAACACCGTGCGGGTGTTCGACGCCGGCCGCGATGGCGACGGGCCCTTGTACATGGTCATGGAGATGCTGCGCGGCCCGACTCTGGAGCAATTGCTGGCAGGCTTGACCCAGCGTCGCCGGCCGATGGCGGTGGCTGAGGCGGCGACGGTAGCAACGGCGATTCTGCGCAGCCTGGCCGAGGCGCACGCGGCCGGTCTGGTCCACCGCGATCTCAAGCCGGCCAACGTCATGGTGCACCGCGTGCCTGGCCTGCCGGACCAGATTAAGGTCCTGGATTTCGGTTGCTCGCGCAGCGTCGATGCACACGCAACTGGAGAATCTGCGGTCGGAACGCCGGGGTACATGAGTCCAGAGCAGTGCACGGGCGACCCGGTCGATGCGCGCAGCGACCTGTACGCGGTGGGCATCATCTTGTTCCGCTGCATCACCTTGCGGCTGCCCTTTGAAGACCGGGTGGCGCTGACGCTGATGTACAAGCACGCCCACGAGCCGCCGCCAGACCCCTGCCAGGTGGCGCCGGAGCCGCTGGCGCACGCGTTTTGCGAGTTGGTGCTGCGCGCGCTGGCCAAAGAAAAGGACCAGCGCTTTGCCGATGCCACCGACATGCGGCGCGCGCTGATGGCGTTTGCTGGCCCGCCGCTCGGCGACGCGGCCACCCAAATGGGCCACCGCGCGACCGGCGACGGCGGCCATCCGCAGGTTGGCGCCATGTTGGCCGGGCTGGTCGACGCCGCACACCGCGACACGGACCCGAGTCCTGGAAAGGCCGAAACGCCCGGCGTGATGGGCGCGGTGACCCGCATCGACACGGAAGTCGACCGCGAGCCGCGCACGCTGCCGACCTTGCCGACCCTGGGCGAGGGGCCGACGCTGCCGTCCACGCGCTTGCCGCCGCTGGCACCCACGCCACCCACGGCGCGGCCACAGCCGGTCCAGGGCGGGCAGGTCTGGACGTGGCTGGCGCTGGCCGGCTGCGCGGTCTTGGCGCTGGTCGGCATTTTGGGCTGGGCGCTGGCCAGTCGCGCACCGGCGCCGGTGCCGGGACCGGTCGCGCCCCCAGCGACCACCGCGCCTGGAGCCCGCCCTGAGCCCCCATCGGCACCAGCCATTGCTGCGGCGGCCCCGCCGGTCGCGCCGGCACCGATGCCCCTTGCGCCGGCATCCCCACCCAGTGCACCATCGCCCACCAGCGTTGTCGCGCCGCCGGCGCCGGCCAAAGTGGCGGCCCCGCGGGCACGCCATGCGCCGCCCAAATCGCCTGCAGCCGCGCCAACGGTGGCCCCGGCTGAGCGCCCCAAGGTCAAACCCGCGTTGATGAATGATGATTAGCTGCCATCGGGTGACAAGGCGTGTGCACAGGGCGGCGACCGGGCTGGCGCTGGCGCTGGCTTTGTGCACCGCAACAGGGTTCGCGGCCGAAGGCGGGGTCAGCAAGCAGGAAGAAGCGGCGGCACTGTCCGTGGTCGCCAAAAGCAAGGCGGACGCCGGCGATTTCGCGCTGGCGGCAGAACTGTACCAGCAGGCGTTTCGCAGCGACGCGACTGAGCTTGGCTACTTGTATAGCGCAGCGCGCTGCTGGCACAAGGCGGTGCGCTGGCCAGAGGCCGAATTGGCGTACGACGATTTTCTCAAGCGCGCCCCGGCCGACCACCCTCAACGCGCCAAAGCGCTGCAGTTCGTTGAAGAGGTGCGCAAAGCCTAGAACGACGACGCGGCGCGCGCCAAGGCGCTCGACGAACTCAAGCGAGAGCAAGCCCGCCTGGTCGAAGAACGCCAAAAGCTCCAGGCGCAACAACAGCAGGCCGCCCAGGCAGAAGCCGCGCGCAAGCAAGCCGAAAAGGACCTGGCGGTTCGGCTCGCGGCTCAACACAGCGACGGCGCGGCGAACATGCGACCGATCGGCCTTGCCGCGGCGGGCGGGGGCGTGGTGCTGGCCGGCGTCGACGCCTGGCTGCTGTACGGTGGCCTCGACGCCGCCAGTCGACTGGAAGCTGATTTGGATCGCAAGGACAGCGCCGGCAAGATCGTCGGAATTCGCCGCGACGCGGCCGTGAACCAGCGCAGCGAAGCGGTGCGCGATCAAGTGCTTGGCGGGGCGCTCATCGCCGTGGGCGCGCTGGCGGGCGGGGTCGGCGGTTGGCTGGCGCTCGACAGCGGCGGCAAGGCCCAACTCGGGGTGCGCGACACCGGGATCGAGCTCGCGATTCGCTTCTAAGGGCCCGTAAAAAATCTACTCGATTTTCTACGTTGGCCCACTGCTTGCCTGGTGGGTCGCAAGCTCGCGACTTTGCAAGTCGACTCGCCGCTCCGCTCCGCGCACGTGTCGATTGACTTGTTCTTTTACAGGCCCTAGCCGCAACCAAGGCAGCGCCCGATTCACCCGGCGTCTGTGTCGCCTGAATCGACCTGCTGGACCGGCACTGTCAATCCAAGATCAAGGCTTTTTCGACCGCTGACTTCTTGGCGGCAGGCTTGGGGGCAGCGCCTTCTTCTTTGACAGGTGTCGCTTTGAGGGCAGCTGGGTGGCTTTTGGCGGCCGGCTGAGCGGGAACCTCGGCGGCCGCATCGGCGGCTGGGCGCGCCGCGAGCGGCACCACCTTGGCCTGCAACTCGGCCACCAGCGCTTTGGCTTGCGCATTGTTGGCGTCCAGAGCCAGGGCCGCTTCGGCCAACTGCGGCGCGGCTTGCGCATCGGTCTGGGCGCGGGCGCGGGCCTGGTCGAGCAGACTGGTTACCGGACTGCCCGCAGCGGCCGCCGGGGCAACCGCTGGGCCATTGGCAGGCAGGGCAGGCGGAGGCGCAGGCTGGGCGTTTGACGTCGGCTCAGGCACCGAGGGCTTGGGTTGCAGCAGCACGGCCGCCCCGACCAGCGAGGCCACCACGACCAGCCCAATCGCCACCCGCGGAAGCCACGCGGGCGGCGCCGCGGCTGCGACCGGGGCGGCCAAGGTTGCAGGCGAGGACGCCGGTTGCGGCTCGACCGTGGACCGGGTTGGCAGCGCTACCGCAGGTGCCACTGCGGCCGCGGGGGACGTTGCCGGCGTGGCGGCGACCGGCGACGGCGGCGGTTGCGCGAACGAGGCCATGCGCTGCTCGACCGCGGCCGACTCCATCCGCCGCGCCGGGTTGGACGGCGCCGGGTGCGCGACCGTCGCGTCGTCGCGCAAGATCGCTGCACCGACATCGACCGGTAGCGGTTGGCCTTGAGCCACCGCGACCAGGGCCGCGCGCATCGCGGTCGCGGAAGAAAACCGGTCGGCGGCCGCCTTGGCCATCGCCCGGTGCAGGACCTGCACAAAGGTGTCGCTGAGCGTTGAACTGGCCAGCGGCCGCGGATCCGGAGGCGGCGTCTTGACGTGAGCTTGCATCAAGCGCAGAGGATCTTTGTGGTCAAAAGGCAAGCGCCCAGTGACACACACAAACAGGATGATCGCCAGCGAGTACAGGTCGCTGCGACCGTCCACGGTCTCGCCTTTGCACTGCTCCGGGCTCATGTACGCCGGCGTGCCCGGGGCGGCACCGGTGGCCGTCAGCGATGAATCGACCGTGCGCGCGATGCCAAAGTCGAGCACCTTGACCAGCGGCGCGCCGTCTTCGCCAGAAACCAGCATCAAATTCGCAGGCTTGAGGTCGCGATGCACCAACTGATGACCGTGCGCTTCGGCCAGACTGTCCAGGGTCTGGATGCCGATGTCGATCGCCTCGCTTTGGGTCATCAAGCGGTTGGCGCCGATGCGGTCGCGCAGATCAGCCAGCAGCGTCGGGCCGTTGATTCGCTCCATCGCCATGAAGAGCGGCCCCTGATCGTCCTGGCCAACATCGAAAACGCGAACTGTATTCGGGTGCTGCAGCGTCGCAGTCACGCGCGCTTCCCGAAAGAACCGCCGCATCGCCACGTCGCCATCGGCGCCAGGCTCGGCGGCCATGAGCTTGATCGCCACCGGCTGCAGTGTGCTGGTGTGCTCCGCGGCATAGACCGCCGCCATGCCGCCGGCACCGAGCTGGCCGGTAATCCGGTAGCGGCCTGCGACGACGTCATCGACCTGGTAGTTGCGCGGGTGACGCCCAAAGCCGCGCATCTGCACGGTCTGGGCGCCGTCGTACGGACATTGCAGCGCGTTGGAGCGCCGGCCACATATCGGACAGTAGCGATCTCCGGTCGACGCCGGCGTCGCCTCAGCTGCGGGCGTGTCAGGATCTACCGCGGCCATGCGGGTTCACGAAGCAACCACCGGAAGACGCCGACGACGCGCCATTGTGCACCGTGCCGGGGCGGGGCTCAAGCAGAGGACGGCCGCGGTGTCGGACGATCCCAACAAGCCTCATGTCGCTGGTGCGGACGCCGACCTCCGACCCAGACCACTGCAATACCGAGGGGTTGCGCATGGCCGAGCCTGGCGACGGCTGTCGCCCACAGTCAAGCCAAGCCTGGGCTCGCGTGGTCCAGTTCACGTGCGGCCCGACGCCAGTTGGTTGCCGGGACCGTGCTTGTTCGCCGCATCCGGTCGCCCGCGCCGGCAGTGGGATTGACGGGCCAGTGCGGCCCTTTGGTGGTGGGAGCGCTACTTGCTCTCGGGCTTGGCCGGCTGCTGGGGCTCGATGGCCTTGGCCATCTGGTCCAACTGCGCCTTGGCCAGCTTGCGCGCCTCGGTCTGCAGCGCCATCGCGTAGTCCAAGCCCGCGACTTGCAGCTTGTGGACCTCGCCGAGCCAGGTTTTGAACTGGTCGGCCGCCTTGGCCTCTTGGACCGCCACGTCTTCAAGCACCTTGTGCACCTGGTCGATTTGCTGGCGGGTGGCGGCCTGCACCGCCTGGTGGGCGGCTTGCACGGTCGGCAGCTTGTGCAGCGCCTCAAGGTTCTGCTGCAACAGCGCCATGCCGGGCAATTGCTGCACCTGCGGCATCTGGCCGAGGTTGTTGGCCAGCGTCTGCGCCAACTCCGGCAGCTCCTTGAGACCCGGCAGGTTGGCGAAATGCGTGAACGTGGGAACCGCCCACGCACCAAACGGGCCTTTGGCGGCGGCGCTGGGCTCGGCTGCGGGCTGGGCAGCGGCTTCGACGGCTGGTGTTTCATTGTGCGACTGCGAAGCCTCTGGTGCAGCTGGCTCGGCGACGGGGGTTGCGGTCTTGGCTTCCACCTTGGGTTCGTGCTTGCTGGAATTCATGGCGTTCCTGTGAGCCGGCTGCAGGCGGGGGTGGTGCGGGGCCGCTTGATCGCGGGCGTTGTCCGCCACCGGCAAGCCCAAGATAGGCCCAGGCGCGGCGCCCGTCAAGGGGTTATTTGTGCATTGCAGCACGAATCTTGAATTTGGAACAATCCATTGAAATCAAACGGAACTGACAGAAATCGCGACGGCACGCAGTGAAACCGCGCAGTCGAATTGCGGCACCGCACCCAGCTATCGCCGGGCGAAACTGGCAAAGCAACGCCCGCCCGCCAGCTGGCAAATCAGGCCGAACGCCGCCCCGGCGTGGCCAGCGGTCAACTGGACGCGCGCGGCGGTCGCGCAATCGCCCATCGCAAAGCGCAAGAGCGGCGATGCAGTTGCAAAGGCAAACGCCGTTCGCGTCGAGCCTGCGACAGCGTCAGCGCAAATGGCCGCGCAATGGCGTGACAAGGTTGATCAAAGCTGGCCGGGACAATGCCCCTATGGCGCGGCCTGACACTGCTTGGCGCGCGCCTTGAGGTCCTCGGGCATGTCGCCGGTGTCGATGAAATCTTTGAGGTAGCGCTTCTTGACGTTGGCAGAATCGCCGGCCGGCACGCCGCACAGCGCCTCCAGGGCCTGCTTGCGCACCTCGTTGTCGGCATCACCAAAGAAGTTGGCGAGCGCGTCCATGGCCTCGACCAGCTTGCTTGCGCCGAGCGCCGCCACCGCCGCCAGTTTGACCGGCTTGCTGTTGTCGAACGCGGCCTGGCGCAGGCCTTCGATGTCCGCCGCGGTGGTCTTGTCCGCCAGTGCCGTGATGCAACTCAAGCGCACTGCGCTGTCCTGGGTCTCCATGCCCTTTTGGAACACCGGCCGCAGTTCTTTGGCATTCTCAGGGGTTCGCATGACCACCAAGGCTTCGAACACCGCGCGCTTGACCTCGACGTCGGGCTGCTTGGTAAAGGCGACCAGCTTGGCCACGACCGCGGTCGCTTTGCGCTTGCCGAGCCCGCGGATCGCCTCGATGCGCACTTTGCGATCGCCGTCGCCCATCATCTCTTCGAGCACCTGCGCCGCTTCGGCGTACTTCTCGCTGGCGTTGGCGAGCGCGGTGGCCACTTGGATGCGCACTTCGACGTCCGGGTCTTTGCGCATGTCGGCCAGATCGCGCGCGATGCCGTCGTCTTGCAGGCGAGCGAGCGCAAACACCGCCGATCGCTTGATGTTGATGTCGGGATCCTTCTTCTTTTCCTGCAAAATCGCCACCACGTCCGGCCGCGGTCGCGAGCCCTTGGCGAATTCGGCCAGCGCGCGGATCGCCATCTGGCGCACGGTGATGTTCTTGGCATCGGTCAGGTTCTTGACCTTGTCGATCGACAGCGACGCCAAGATGTCGGTGGCGGCCTTGAGCATCACCTCTTTGTCGCGGGCCTTGGCATCGGCGGCGTCGGCGAGCGGCGGAATCGCGCGGTCGTCCTTGAGCATGGCCAGCGCCTCGGCGGCCGCCCCGCGCACCTCGGCCGAGTCGTGCTTGAGCGCCTCGATCAGCACCGGGGTCGCCGTCTTGGCGCCGCGCTTGCCGTAGGTCTGGCAGGCCAGGATCGCGCCGACCGCCTTGCCTTTGGTGATGAGGTACAGCAGCGCGTCATCTTGCGCCGCCGGCGTGCCGTGCTCGACCAGCATGGTGGCGATCTGCTCGCGCATCTCGGCGCTGAGCATGTCGCCGCGCAGGGCCCCATGCAGCAGATCGTACTGTGCCAGATCGGCCAGCGCCCGCAGCGCCGCATCGCGCACGCCTTTGTCGGAATGCGACAGGGCGCCAACCAATGCCGGTCCGGCGATCTTGACCTGCTGCGACTTCGACAGCTTGGCCACCGCCTCCATCGCTTCGCGCGCCGTACCGGTCTTGAGTTTCTCAGTCTCCAACAAATCCGCGTACTTGGTAACACCGGCTTTGGACAACGCTTTGACCGCGCGCAGCTTCAGCTCGCCGTCGCTGTCGGTCTCAACCAGGTTC
>CAXRHS010000784.1:0-2849 GCA_964230235.1 Myxococcota bacterium | reverse complement strand
CTGTGACGACAGCAACCCGTGTACGCAGGACCACTGCGATGCGGCCTTGGGCTGCGCACACACGCCGACAACCTGTGACGACGGCAAAGTCTGTACGGAGGACAGCTGCGATCCGGCGCTTGGATGCTTTGGCATCCCGCTGACGGCCAGCGTTTGCGATGACGGCAAGGTGTGCACGGAGGGCGACCACTGCAAGGCCGGCGAGTGCGTCGCCGGTTCACCTTTGGCCTGCAATGATGGCGACAGTTGCACGGTCGACAGCTGCATCGCCGGCCAGGGCTGCGATTTTTCGAAGGTAGTCGTGTGCAACGACAACAAGGCGTGCACGACCGACAGTTGCAACAAGGCCAGCGGGCGCAAATTCGAGGCCAATACGTCTCCGTGTGACGACGGCAATGCCTGCAACGGGCCGGACAAGTGCGGCGGCGGCAACTGCCTACCGGGACCGTCCAAGGTCTGCAACGACAACAACGTGTGCTCCAACGACAGCTGCAGTGGCGGCAACTGCTAGTTTTTGCACAACAGCAACCCCTGCAACGACGGCAACGCCTGCATATCCGGTGACAAGTGCGCAGGGGGCGGCTGCAAAGGCGGCGGCGTCAACTGCGACGACGGCAACCCCTGCACGGACGACGGTTGCAACGGCGCGACCGGGTGCAGTCATGTCCCGAAGCCCAATGGCGAAGGCTGCAACAGCTTCGGTGGCATTTGCTTCAATGGCGCCTGTGGCGTCTGCTGTGGTACGCAAAAGACCATCTGTTGCCCCAAGGCGATGAGCTGCACGTTGTTTTGTCCGGCAACCGGGATGCCCGCAGATACCTATCCGTGTTGCAACCCTAGCAACCAGTGCGGGAAAGTGACAATCCCGCCAGGTACCAAGGTCTTCGGTTGCAAGCCCTAGGCACGCGAGAGCAGATTCCGGACTGCAAAGCCGTGGCCTTCACGCGGCGACTCCAGCCAAGATTGAGCAATTGTTCATGAGTAGCGTGCCCGTAGACAGTCGTGCAACACGTCTCTGCCCAGTTTGCGGCGCGCGCCAATCTGCGACCGTCTGCGCGAGCGACGGCCACGCGACGCTATACCTGGACGCGCCTCCTTCTGATCCGCATCGCCTGCAGCCCGGCGACATTGTCGGCGGTCGCTATCGGCTGCAGCGGGTCCTCGGCCGCGGTGCTTTTGGCGACGTCTTCTTCGCGCACCACCTGACCACGGGCCAGGAAGTGGCCGTCAAGGTGCTGGACGGCGCGGGACGCGACTTGGACGGCGTGCTGCGGCTGATGCGCGAAGCCCGGATCACCGCGCGACTGAAAAGCCCCTACACGGTTCGCGTGTTCGATGCCGGGCAGCAAGAGGACGGCGTCGTGTACCTCGCCATGGCGTATCTGCGCGGCCGCACCCTGGCGGCAGAGTTGGCCGAGCGCGCCAGAGCGGGGCAGCCGGCCGACGCGACCACCGTGCTCACTTGGGCTGCGCAGGTACTCGAGAGTCTGGTCGAAGCGCACGCAAACGGCCTCGTGCACCGCGACTTGAAGCCGGACAACCTGTTCTTGGAAGACCACTCGGGTGGGCAAATGGCGCAGATTCGCGTGCTCGACTTTGGCATCGCCCGCGAGGTTGGCCGCAGTACCCAGGGCCACGTGCTCGCCGGGACGCCGCGCTATGTCAGCCCGGAGCAGGTGCGCACCGGCGCGCTGGACGGCCGCAGCGACCTGTACAGCCTGGGCGTGGTGCTGTTCGAAATGCTGGCGGGGCGTCCACCCTTTGACGGTGCGGACGTTTTTCAGTTGCTGTATCAGCATGTCAACGACACGCCGCCGGATCTGCAGGCGCTTGCCCGCACCACAATGCCGGCGGGCACCGCGGCGTTCGTCGCCCAACTGCTGGCCAAGGACCCGGCCGACCGGCCACAAAGCGCGCAAACCGCCCTTGCCTGCGTGCAAGCGCTGCTGGGGCAGCCTGAGCGCAACTCGCCGCCGGACCCCAAGACAGGGGGCGCGCAGGATACCGGGCGTCAGGCGGTGGTTCGCTCATCTGGTCGGGCGGTTGTGGTCGTGGCGTCGCTCGCCATGTCGTGCGCAGTTGCCGTCGGGCTGTGGTGGTGGCGGCCTGACACAACGGCCGCGGTGCCAGTGCCGAAGCTGGCGACCATCGAAGACACTGGGGCCGCTGCCGCAGGGCCGGGTCCCGCCGCACAGCCGCTGGCGGCAGAGGTCACTTCGCTTGTGGTCCCAGCGTCGACGCCGCCTGGTGCCGACCTGCCGGGCCGCGCGGCAGAAGCCGCCACCGCCACCACCGCCCCGGCGGTGGTCGACCAAGACCGCGGCGGCCGCAAGTCGGGAGGCGGACGAGGCGCGCCACGACCAGGCGGCGGCCGGCCAATCCGCCTGCCTCCACCATCGACCCCAAAGGGCGGGGGCATTGATGACCCACTGTAGTGACATTGCGCGGTTGGCCAGGCTGGCGGCAGCCTGGCTCGCGGCGATGGCATGCCGAAAGCTGCGCAGCAGTGCCGCCCTTGTCGGGTGCAGCGTGCTGCTGGCAGTGGGGTCGGCAGCGCTCGCCCAGACACCGCCGGACGACGACCCGGAACTGGTCAAGCTCAACGATCAGGCCATCGCGCGGTACCGGGCCGGCGAGCACAAGGCCGCGGCGGAGACATTCCTGCGGGTGTTCCGCAAGACCGGTGCAATTCGACCGATTCCGCTGCGCAATGCTGCCAAGTCGCTGCAAGAAGGCCGAATGTACGAAGAGGCTCTGGCGCTGTGGCAAAAAGTCTACGACTTGCCGAGCGCGGACGGCGCGACCCGCAAGGAAGCCTACTTGCGCTTGCGAGAGTGCCAACTTGTTCT
>CAXRHS010000783.1:0-2998 GCA_964230235.1 Myxococcota bacterium | reverse complement strand
TCACCGTGTCGAGCGTGCGCGGTCATGGCAGCGCATTTGTCGTGTCCGTGCCAAGACAAGCAATGATTGCCCATCGCGATCCGGAGGCAAGCCATGATGCCGCTGCCAACCCTGCTCATCTGTGACGACGACGACGCCTTTCGGACCGTGCTGGGTTTGGAACTGCGCCAGCGCGGCTTTGCCACCCACCTGGCGGCCACGGCAGCGCTGGCCGTACAGGAGTGTGGTCGCCTCGCCCCGGACCTGTTGTTGCTCGACCTGCGGCTGCCCGACGGCGATGGCCTGCAGGTGCTGCAGCAGGTGCAGGCGCGGCCTGCCCATCCCGAGGTCGTCATCCTGACTGGCCACGGCAGCCTCGACGATGCCATGCAAGCCGTCCGGCTGGGCGCTGCCGACTACGCCACCAAGCCTTGCCCGGTCGATGAAATCGAGCTGCGCCTGCGCAAGGCGCTGGAGCGGCGAACGCTGGTGGTGCGAACCCAGGTATTGGAGAGTGGCCTGTCACCGCCTGACCTGAGCCACGCCTACGTCGGTCAAAGCGAGACGCACCGCCGGGCTCTGGAGATGGTGGCCAGGTTCGCGCCAACCGACGCCGCCGTGCTCATCCAAGGCGAGACCGGAACGGGCAAGGAAGTGGTGGCCAAACTGCTGCACGCTCGCAGTCTGCGCGCCAAGAAGCCCTTTGTGGTGGTAGACTGCGCGGCGCTGCATGAGGAGCTGTTGCAGTCCGAGCTGTTCGGCCACGAACGCGGCGCGTATACCGGAGCGGTGACTGCCAAGCCGGGGCTGTTCGAGGTCGCCGACGGCGGCACCATTTTTCTGGACGAGATCGGCGACACCACGCTGTCGGTGCAGGTCAAACTGTTGCGGGTGCTGGAGACAGCGACCTTCCGGCGTTTGGGCGGTACCCGCGAGCTCAAGGTCGATGTCCGGGTGCTCGCGGCCACCAATCGCGACTTGCAAGCGATGATTGCCCGTGGCCAGTTTCGCGAGGACCTCTACTCTCGCCTGGGTGCCGTGCACATTGAGCTGTTGCCGCTGCGCGAACGCCGGCAAGACATTGCCGCGTTGGCCGAGCACTTCGTGCGCCGGGTGTCGGCGCGGCTGGGTGTGCAACGGGCGCTGGCTCCATCCGCGCTGCAGCGCCTGCTTGCCCACAACTGGCCCGGCAACGCCCGCGAGTTGCTGCACTGCCTGGAACAGGCGTTGCTGGTTGCCGACGGCGCGGTGGTCGGGCCGGAGCATTTGCCGGCCGGAATCGGCGCGGACCGCGCGGTGGCAATGCCGCAACAAACCCATGGCCCAGAGCCTCTGTGCACGCTGCAAGAGTTGGAGCGGGCGCACATCGCGCGGGTGCTCGCCAGTGTGCACGGCCATCGGGCGGCGGCGGCCAAGGTGCTGGGGATCAGCGAGCGGAATTTGTATCGCAAGGTGAGGGGGTTGGATGGGTAGGCGCGCAAGCGATGGACTTGCTTCGCAGCACCACCGCCTGCACCGCTACCGGCCACACGCCGGCCAGTTGCGGCTCCACCATGAAGGGCAGCCCGGTCCAGACCCCGGGCCCCTGAATGCGCGAAGCCAGGCGAGCAGGTCCACCGAGGGGCTTGCCCCAAAACTCAGGGCGCAGCGGAAACGCAACGCTCAAGCCAGGCAATCGCGGAGCGCGCCGTCACCAAGTGGACGATCGCCGCTTCGCGCTCAATGCGCCTGCCGAGCAGCACTGGGTATTTCTCGCTGATGGCGAACGGCGTCAACGCCTGCAAAGCTGCGTCGGCGACGGGTTCTCGTTGACCAAGTTCAGACAGCAGATCCACCAGGAAAGCTAGGTCGTGGCTATACGGGACCGGTTGTCCGCGCAGCGCAAGGTATCCCTTGAATGCCTTTTCGACGGCCTGCTGGCAATGGAACGCAATGGGCCATCCCGGTGCCCCAGGTGTCGCTGCGGCGAGCTCCGCGATGAACAGGTCGTCGCGGGCAAACTGCAACCACGCCGCAACCGGTGCTGGAAGTGGATCATGTCTCACGGCTGTGCAGCACGCGGCCCTCGCGGGCAATCTGGTGTTCCATCGAGGTCACCTGTTGGCAACTCGCCTGCCAGAACGCCAAGGGCTCTACAACGATGTCGAAGGAGGCGCGCAAAGGCCGCAATGACCAGCGCATTTCGCCAGCCAGCGCCCAGACGTCGGGTTCGCCGTCTACCACGACAAGCAAGTCATAGTCTGACGATTCGCCAAAATCGCCGCGCGCCCTGCTGCCAAAAAGCACGATGCGCTGCGGCGCGAACCGCGTCACCAGGCGATGCACCGCCTCGGCCAGCGTTTCAGAATCCGTCACGATTCGTCCAGGGCGGGCCAGCCGCCATCGGGTTGATTTTGCCGATTGGCGAAGCTGTAGGCAAGCTGAGGCCGGGCAGGCAGGGACGAGTGCGATCCAAACCAGTGGCCTGCTCAATTCTGTGACTGCGAGCGGGTTTGGGCACCCGGCTATGCCGGGCTTAGCGGGGGACTGAAAGTCCCCCGCTACGTTCGAGAAGTCTGCAAGCAGACTAACGGCGGCCGGGTCACTGATGTTCAGAAAACCTATTCAATATCCGCAAATAGCCCCGAAGGGGCTTCTTGACCAAAGCGGGGGACTTCAGTCCCACGCCCATCGCAGGAATTCTGCGAGCGTGCGAACAGGGCGCTGCGCCGTCGAGCGGCTGAGTTCTGGGGCCAATAGGCCACCAGATCCGATCACACTCGGCAAGGCGGGTGCGGTTCACGGGTTGGGGTCCGCCGCCCGCTGCGCACAACTCGTGTCACTTCATGGCGTTCGTGTTGAACCCGGCGGCTGAAGCCGCAGGCTTAGGATACCAAGCCCGGCCTGCGCCGGGCTGGGACTTTGTGTTTCATTACTTAGCCTTGCGCAGGCAAGGCTTTGCACAGTCAGGCCGCGGCTTCAGCCGCCGGCAGTATTTGCGAGGTGTGTCTGAGCACCATCCCGCCGGTCGCCCCCATTT
>CAXRHS010000782.1:0-4072 GCA_964230235.1 Myxococcota bacterium | reverse complement strand
CTCCACCACCAAGCGCTCGGGGGCAATGGCCCGCGCGACGGCGGCGCGCCGATCGGGGTCAAAGCGCGGTTCCAACGCCACGGAAACGTGCAGCCCCAACTGCTGATACTGGTCCGCGACCGCCGGCGATCCCGAGAACCGGTGCACGACCCCGCGCCACGGACCACCGACGGCGCGCAAGGTCTGCAGCGCATGGCCGTGCCAGCCGACGACGTGCAGCACCAGCGCAAGGTCTCGATCGCGGGCAAGCCCAAGCCCGATCGCTAGCCACCGCACCTGATCGGCTGCGGGCATTTGCGCCTTGCGGTTCTTGTCCACGCCCAACTCGCCAAGCGCCACGATCGCCTCGCCAAACTGGTCCAGTTCTGCGATCACCTGCTGCCAGGCTGCGGCGCGCGCACTTTCGGCGTGGTCAGCCAGCCACCAAGGATGCAGCCCGACCGCACGCCGAACCGCTGGCAAGGCTGCTACTACCGCGCGCCCCGCGGCAAACCGCTCGGGGCCGTAGCCTGCGGATACCGAGCCGAGCCAGCCTGCGGTCGATCGCAGGTCCGCCACCAACCGCGCTGGCGGCCAGTCTGGGTCATCCAGGTGGGCGTGGCTGTCGAAAAAGGGCGCTACTGGCACGCGCAGATCGCTTTGTCCTTGCAGCAGTCGCCGATGTCCTCGCACAGCTTGTCGCACCAGCACAGGCCGGTGCCCTGGCCACCGCACTTGCCCTTGCACGAGGTGGTGGCGACGGCGCCGCAGCTTTGGACAGTGCCACAGCCGACGCTGTCAAAATCGGCGCAGCAGTCGCCCAGGCTTTGGCAAGCAGTGTCGCAGTAGCAGGCACCCGCGCTTTTGGTGCCGCAGTGCCCCATGCAGGTCCCGGTTGGCACGGCCTTGCAGCTCGCCGAGGTTCCGTCGCTCGCCGCAACGCAGTTCTGGGTCGAGCTGCAGGTCTGCGTAGTCGTCCACGCGCCCCACTTGAAGTCGGCGGTTGCCGACGAACAGACGTTCTTGCCGGTGCAGGTCGGATTGCCGGTGCGCTTTTGCACGGCTTTGGCGCTGCACTGCCACTGCGTCTTGGCGGTGCCGCAGACGGTGCCCTTGGCCTTGGGGTACTTGGTGGCGACGTCGCAACACTCGCCAGCGCTGCAGCCGCAGGTTGTCATGTAGTCCTTGCAGCAATCGCCGGCCGCGGTGCAGATCGCGTCGCAATAGCAGGCGCCGGTCGCGCTCTGGCCGCCGCAGGAGTTGGCACACGATCCGGCGGGCTGGGTCGTCTCGCAGGTTGGCTTTTGGCCGCTGCCGGCTGCCTTGCACACCGTATTGGTGGGACAGGTCTGCACGTTTTGCCACGGCCCGTACAGCAAGAAGGCCGCCTGCGTCGAGCACCCAGTGGCACTCTTGCCGTCGCAACCAGGTGAGATTTCACGGGTTTGAATGGCCTGGCCGTTGCACTGGTACTCGATCGAGATGGCACCGCCGCCGCACGCCGCCTTGGCTTCTTTGACCTTGTTGGTCGCGGCGTCGCAGCAGGTGCCGCTGCTGCAACAGCCGGCCACGGTCTTGGGCAGGCACACCCCGACTTGCGCGTCGCACACGTTGGCCGCACACGGATCGCCGCTCGGTGCACAGTCGGCGTCGCTCAGGCAACAGCCCTTTTTCGGCGTGCCGGCGCAGCCGCCGCCGGCTTTGCAGGTGTCGTCGTAGGTGCACGGATTGCTGTCGTTGCACGCAGAGCCGACGGCCGGCGTCCAACTGCTGTTGGACTGTACGGAATTGCAGATCTCGCAGGCATTGGCCGGATTGGCAGAGCCTTCCGTCAAGCAGCTGCCGTCGATCAGACACCAACCGGCCTTGGTCGCGGGCTTGCACTGCCCGGTTGCGGCATCGCAGGTAGCAGCCTGGCACGGGTTGGGGTCCACGCAGGTCACGTTGGCATAGGCGCAAGCGCCTGTGGCGACATCGCAGCTGTCCTTTGTGCACGCGTTGCCATCGTTGCAGTCCAAGTCGGCTGTACAGCAGCCAGCCTTCTTCTCAAAGCCGCAAGTGTGGGTCGTTGCGTCGCACACCGCCTTGTCGCAGACCCCGGCGGGCGGGCATTCGGTGTCGTTGGCGCAGCAGTTGGGCGTCGTCGTCCAGCTGTCGGTGGCCTGCAACGGGTCGCACGACTTGCACACGCTGGACTGACTGGTCTGGCCGGCGGCAATGCAACTTCCCGAAATCAAGCAATAGCTGTCGGCGATGGTGCTGACGCACTTGCCGTTGACCTTGTTGCAGGTGTCCGCGGTGCAGTCCTTGCCGTCGTCGCAGTTCTTGGCCGTGCCCGTGCACACGCCGATCTTGCACACATCGGCAAAAGTACAGGCGTTTGAGTCGCTGCACGGCTTGCCGTCGGTCACGGGTGCAACGATGCAGCAGCCGCCCTTGCACTGACCGGCGGCGCAAGCCGTCTGCGGACACTCGGTGTCCTCGGTGCAGAACTTGTCCTTTTCGCAGTTGGGCGCATTTGCGGCGTCGACCGCACCCGTTGGCGCCGACGCGTCGTCCTTGGCGTCGTCGTCGGCATGGCCAACTGCTTCGTTTGCAGGCGTGGACGTGCCGTCCAGCGCGGCCGCGCTATCGCCAAGCCCTGTTTCGGGTGTAGACCCACCCTCAGACTTTGCGCCGTCCGTTTCGGACTTGGCGTCTTTGTTGGCCGAACTGCCGCCATCAACCGCGAATTGCGGTGTGGCGCCGCCGTCGGCGTTGGCGACCGAGGGCGACGTCGTGGCTTGCCCGCCGCTTGATCCCACGCAGCCGGGTCCCAGCAGCGCAAGCACGCACGCGAAGCGCCATGCAGGCGCGCCAAGGCGCGGCGGTGACTTGAGGTTCCCGTGTGAGTTCATGACGTTACAACGCATGCGCGTTCGGACGCGGGCCAATAGGGTAGCACTTTTGCGACGCAGTACTCCATGTAACAGCGCGCCTGGGGTCGCCGCGCCCCTTGACATCGCGGGGCAGCTTACCCATGCTCCGCGCCCCCAACTCCACCCCTGGGGCCTTCACCGAGAAATGCACGACTTTACTTTCACCAGCGAATCCGTCACTGCCGGTCACCCGGACAAGATCTGCGACCAGATTTCGGATGCGGTTCTGGACGCGGTGCTGACCGCCGATCCCAGCGGACGCGTCGCCTGCGAGACCCTTGCCACGACCGGCCTTGTGGTCCTGGCCGGCGAGATCACGACCAACGCCGCGATTGACTACCGCAAGATCGCGCGCGAGACCATCAAGCGCATTGGCTACGACGATCCCAAAGACCGCTTTGAGGCCGAGTCGTGCGGCGTCATGGTATCGCTCGGCCAGCAGTCGGCCGACATTTCGGTGGGCGTGACCGAGGGTCAGGGTTTGCACAAGGAGCAGGGCGCCGGTGACCAGGGCCTGATGTTCGGCTTCGCGTGCGACCAGACCGAAGAGCTGATGCCCATGCCGATTACGTTGGCGCACAAGCTGACCCGGCGCTTGGAGCACCTGTTGCGCTCGGGCGAAGCCAAGTGGCTGCGCCCCGACGGCAAGTCGCAGGTGTCGGTGCGCTATGTCGATGGCAAACCGGTGGCGGTCGACGCCGTGGTGGTCAGCACCATGCACCGCGAAGAGATCAGCCACGCCGATCTGGTCAGCGAAGTGCGGCGCCAGGTCATCGAACCCGTGATTCCGGCGCACCTTTTGCACGCTGGCACCAAGTACCACATCAACCCGACCGGCGTGTTTGTCATCGGTGGCCCGCATGGCGACTGTGGCCTGACCGGTCGCAAGATCATCGTCGATACCTACGGTGGCTGGGGCCGCCACGGTGGCGGCGCCTTCTCGGGCAAGGATCCGAGCAAGGTCGATCGTTCGGCGGCCTATTTTGCCCGCTATGTGGCCAAGAACATCGTGGCGGCTGGTCTGGCCGGCGAATGCGAAGTCCAGGTCAGCTACGCGATCGGCGTGGCCAAGCCGACCAGTGTCAAAGTCGACTGCTATGGCAGCGAGCGCGTCGACCCGCACAAGATCGAGAAGGCTGCGCTGGATGTGTTCGACTTTCGGCCGCAGCGCATCA
>CAXRHS010000781.1:0-8097 GCA_964230235.1 Myxococcota bacterium | reverse complement strand
AACTACGCAAGCGGGCTCAAGGTCTCGTCGGTGGCCGACCTGGTGCGCGCGCTCAAGGCCAGCCCCGATGCGCTGAGCCCCAAGTCCACCGCGCTGGTGGACGCGTTTTTGGGCCAGCAAGCGGCGTGTCCAAGCGCTGCGTCGCGCGCGTCGTGGTCGGTCGCCGAGGCATCGCGGCTCAAGAGCAAGCAGATGACGGCGGGCGGCCTGGACAAGCTGTTCGACTTTCAGGCCAAGACGCCCGAAATGGAAAAGCTGCGCGGCCACTATGGCATCAGCGCCACCGACGCTTCGGCGATGACCGGGCTGCCTGCACAAGCGGCGATGGCGGTCACAGCGCTGACCTCTGGGGTGTCGCGGGTGGTCAGCGCCACGCTCAGCGAGGGCCTCGACACCCACTTTGAGGACTGGACAACCCAGCAATGCCCGCGCCAACTGGCGGCGTTCGAACTGGTCTCCAAAATCCTCGACGACCTGGCGAGCAAGCCCTTCCCGGATCAAAGTGGCGACAACTGGCTCGACCACGTCACTGTGCTGGTGTTCTCCGAGTTTTCGCGCGGCCCGACCTTGAACCAGTACACCGGCCGCGACCACCACCTGACCAACGCGTGTCTGATCGGTGGCGCTGGCGTGGTCGGCGGTCGGGTTTTTGGCGCCAGCAGCGACGTGGCGATGGCGCCGACGGCCGCCAACCTCAAGACCGGGCTGCCGCAGCTGGGCGGCGAAATCGTCAAGCCCGAGCACATCTACATGGCGTTCCAGCACCAACTGGGCATTGGCGGCGACCCCTACGACTTGCGCGTTGACCCGTTGACGGCGATTCTCAAGGCCTGAGCCGCGACCCCCTTCCGTCGAGCCCGGCGCTTGTTTGGCGGGTTGTCGGCTTGCGCCGGCGAGACGACCGCGCGCCGCCTGCCGACAAGCGCCCGAGTCCTGAGGCATGACCGAACCAGCCGCGCCGCCCCGATCGCCCGCCGACACCGCCATCGCCATCCTGCGCGACGACCCCCAGTGGCTGGCCATCGACAAGCCGGCCGGGGTGCCGACCATCCCCGACCGGATGGGTTCCGACAGCGTCCACGGTCAGTTGGAGCGCCAGATCGGTCAGCGCCTGCTGGTGGTGCACCGATTGGATCGCGAGGTCAGCGGTCTGCTGCTCTTTGCCCGCACCGCTTCGGCGCACCGGGCGCTGTCGATGGCCTTTGAGGGCCGTCAAGTGCGCAAGCAGTACGAGGCGTGGTGCGAGGGGCTGCCCGCCTGGCAGACCGCCCACTTTGACGACACCTTGCTGCGCGGCAAGAAGCGGGCGTACGTCCACCCGGCCGGCAAGCGCGCCATCACCGATGCGACCGTTGCCGGGCCGGCGCCATCGGGTTGGACGCGATTGGACTTGTTGCCGCTGACCGGCCGCAGTCACCAGTTGCGCGTGCACCTCGCCAACGCTGGTCTGCCGATTGCCGGCGACGCCCTCTATGGCGCTCAAACTGCGTTCCTGCCCAACGAAATCGCGCTGCGCGCGGTGGCGCTGACCCTGGCAGCCGGGGTCGTGGATTCTGGTGTGGTGCAGTTGCAGGCAGCCGGTCTGGCCAGCCGCTGGCCGGTCAGCGCCCTGCCGTAATCACCCGCTGTCGGCCGTCGGCGCGCGACTCAACCACCACCGTGCCGTCCCAGCCGGTGCCGTACAGCGCCGCTTCGATTCGCGCCGGCTCAAAGGTCTCGCTGCGCACCCCGACCATGACGTCGATCGGCTTGCGGCGCCGCACGATGACCTCGGCCAGCATCTGCACGATCTCGCGACGCGGATGGCCGTACTTCCAGGCCGACCAGGTCATCTGCCAGTGCGATGGACCCATTGAAAACACGCCGACTTCTGGCGTCATGGCGCTGGCGAGCTCTGGCAGGGTGCCGTTGATCGAGCCGTGGTGACCCACCTGGTAGATGTCGATGTCCAGCAGGCCGGTGGGCTGCCAGCGCCGCAGAAGGTCTTTGATCGCCGGCTCTTCCAAGTCGCCGGTGAACAACCCGCTCGCCTTGCCAAAGCCCACCCGCACCACCACGCTGTGGTTGTTGTTGTTCTGGAACGGTGTCTTGCCAAAGCGCATGCCCGGCCAGCCGGGGTCGCTGCCGACCTGGCCCCACAGCGCCGCGATGGCCGGGTCCACGCCTTCGCAGCGCAATGGATCGAGGATGGGGTCGCTAAGCCCGGTCGCGCTGACGATGTCGGCCAGGAACACCGCGCGGTAGTGGACCTCGGGATGGGTCTCGGCCCAATCCTGCAGAAACTTCTGGCCTTCGGCACCCGATCCGTACCCCTGGCCGTTGTCCACCAGGTTGCGGACGGCATAGTGCTCCAGCACCGTCTCGACCCCGCGGGTGTGGTCGACGTGCGGGTGCGTCAGCAACAGCAGGTCCAGGCTGCGGCCCAGGTCGCGTCGGCGCTCAAAGAAAGCATCGAGGTACGCGCGCAGCGCCGCGTTGGAGTCAAAGCGGTCGTCGAGTTCGCCGCCGGTATCAAAAAGCGCAGCGCCGCACGGAAACTCGTGCAGGACGGCCAGGCCTTGGCCCACATCGATAAAGTGCGCGCGCCAGACATGTGGGGTGTCGTGGGTTTGCAGTTCTGCGTTCAGCCGCGCGGTCGCATTGACCAGCTTGGGCGACGCCGTGCGCTGAGCGGCCGTGCAAGCGCCCAGGGCGACCAGGACCAGGGCCAGCAGCGCCGCGCCACGAAACGTCATTGCAAACCCCTTGTCGCAAAAACGCCGACGCCGGCGGGCCTCAATGGACCGCGCCGGCGCCGGCTGTGTGTCAGTGGGGGCTGACCAGTTGCCTGGCCGCGCTCCAGCTGCGGGCTAGCCGCGCTCGAGTTTTTCCACCGCCAGTTCGAGCTCTTCGACGTTGACGTCGGTGCCCTTGCCGTCCAAGGTGAAGCCCTTCCACTTGGTCGGCCACGCTTCGAAGAAGTTGTAGCGCATGATTTCCGAGCCGTCGTCCGCGCACAGGATGACCGAGCCCGACTTGCGCTGCACCTTGCCCTCGACGACGGCCTTGCGCCATTCCCAGAGCTCGGTGTTGTTGATGTAGCCGCGCTTGAAGGTCACGTTGCTGTACTTGGTGCGACCCGGGCGCTTGCGCAGCACGATGTCGTCGCCGTCCTGGTACTCGATGATCTCGGTCTCGCTGTCCAGGCCTTCCACGTTGCGGAACGCACCCTGGGTCACGCCTTCGATCTCGATCTTGAAGTTGAAGTTGCCGATGTGGTCGAATGCACGCCGATTTGGCATGGGACACCCCGAATGGCCGCCCCCTTCGAGGGCTGGCCGAATGGTTTTTCAGGCACCGCTGCTGCACCCGCAACCACCGACTCCAGGCCGGCTTGCGTTGCAGCAGGTTTGCGACCGCTTGCGCCTTGCTGCGCGCCGCACTGTTCGCTTTTGGTGCCCTACGCGCTTTTGCGCCCAGGGCCACCTGCGGACGAGGCGAACGTAGCGGATGGGCGACGGCGCTTCAAGGCCGGCGGTGACCGGTGTGCTGCGTCACGCGCCAGTCTGGGGTCTACACACCCCGGGGCACCACCAGCACCGGCACCTTGGCGTGGCGCACCACCCGATCGGTGTTGGATCCCATCAAAAACAACGCCAGGCCGCTCAACCCGTGCGCGCCCATCACGATGAGATCGGCGTGGGTGTCGTCGGCGCGGCGCAAGATCTCGGCCGCCGGTTGGCCGCACGCGGTCGCGCACACGACTTCGATCGGGCGATCGCGGCTGACCTGTTCCAGCCACTGTTGCAAGCGCGCGCGCGCCCGGGCATCGACGTCGCGGTGCACTTCGGGGCCGGCCATCACAAAGCCGTCCGGCAGCACGTAGCCGGGCACGGGGTAGACGTGCAGCATTTCCAGCCGGGCACCGTAGCGCTGGGCCAGTTCCGCCGCCCATTGCAGCGCCGCGTGCGCGCTATCCGAAAAATCCACTGGCACCAGGATTTGCTTGACCTGCATCGCGACCTCCGCGGGTCGGCCACATCGGCCTGCAGTCAAATTAGCAGGCCTTGAGCGGCGACAGCGCGGCTCGGCAAGTGGCGTAGCGCCTTACGGTCGCGGGTTTGTCACGGTTGGTGCGCGGCCGGGCAGTCGCATTGGGCATCCAAAAGTGCTGCGATCGGCACGGTCAAAGCAGCGGCCCGCTGGCTGTCTCGCAACACATTGAACTACAAGACAAAGTCCAAGGGAAGCGCTCTGGCTCTGCAAAGCTCGCCGTTCAGCCGGCCGGTCGCCGCTCTGCGCGCAAGGTGTTCGGTGTGTTGAACACGGTCGCATCGCCGGCGCGCTCGGTCAGCCGGCCATTGCGCCACAGACCCACCCGCTCCAGCCACGCCTCGAACTCTGGCGCCGGGCGAAGCCCATAGATCTCACGCAACTGGGCGTTGTTGTGAAAGCTCGTGGTGTTGTAGTTGAGCATCACATCGTCGCCGAGCGGGATGCCCATCAGGTAGTTGACGCCCGCGGTAGCGAGCAGCATCTCCAGGCACTCTTGATCGTCCTGGTCGCTGTCGGCGTGGTTGGTGTAGCACACGTCTGTGCCCATCGAGATGCCGAGCAGCTTGCCCATGAAGTGGTCTTCGAGCCCGGCGCGCGCGATCTGCTTGCCGTTCTGCAGGTACTCGGGGCCGATGAAGCCGACGACGCTGTTGACCAGAAACGGCTCGTAGCGGCGTGCAAACCCGTAGGCGCGCGCCTCCATGGTGGTCTGGTCGGTCTCGTAGTGGGCGTTGGCCGACAGCGCCGTGCCTTGGCCGGTCTCAAAGTACATCACGTTGGGGCCCTGGGCGGACCCCTCGCGGCGGGTCAGATCGGCCGCTTCGTCGATCAGCGCGACCGAGATGCCGAAATTGCGGTTGGCCTTCTCGGTCCCGGCCAGCGACTGAAAGCACAGGTCGACCGGGGCGTGGAAGCGGCGAATGGCGTCCATCTGCACGGCGACGTGGGCGAGCACGCACACCTGGGTCGGAATGCGGTGTTGGCGCATCAGGTCTTTGACGGCGTGCAAGATGGCGGCGGTGTTCTCGGTGCTCTCGGTCGCCGGGTTGATGCCGATGACCGCGTCGCCATTGCCATACGACAGGCCGTCTTTGACCGCGGCCAGAATGCCGGGCACGTCGTCGATCGGGTGATTGGGCTGCAACCGCGAGCTGATCCGGCCGGTCAGCCCGATGGTGTTGTTGCAGCGCCGCACGACCCGGATCTTCTTGCCGGCGACCACCAGGTCCATGGACGACATGAGCTTGCAGACCGCCGACGCCATCTCCGGCGTCAGCCCGGGTGTCACCGCGGCGACGTCTTCGCCGCTGGTCCTGCGGTCAAGCAACCATTCGCGCAGTTGGCCGACCGTCCAACCGTGCACCCGCTGGTAGGCGCGCTGGTCGAGGTCGTCGACGATGAGCCGCGTGATTTCATCGGCTTCGTAGGGAACGGACGGTCGCTCGTAGAGGTCGCGCAATGGCAGGTCGGCGACGACCCGCTTGGCGGCGACCCGCTCCGAGGTCGAGCGTGCCGCGAGGCCGGCCGCGCGATCGCCCGATTTTTCTTCGCTGGCGCGGTTGAGTGCGTCTTTGACGCTGCCGAACGTGTAGGACTGGCCGTGGACGGTGGCGGAGAGCTTCATGGCCGCGATTGTACGGCCAGCACGGGGTTTGCGCTACGAATCGGGCTTGCTGGCGCAGATCTTGCGAGCGCCGGAAGAGAGCACCCCTTTGATGCTGTCGATGCAAAACGGTTGATTACTGTTGATGTTCTTGCAATCCGTGTCGTTCTTGCATACCACACCGCATTCGCGTCCGGGCCCGCTGGACGCAAAGATGCAGGTAAATTCTAACCCCTTGTTTGCGTCATTGTCGTCGGAACACTGCGAGTTGATGCCACATGAGCACTGCTTGGTGCAGACCCCGGTCGTGGACGATTTGCCTTGCTGCATGGCGGTTTTCGTGCAGACGCCGTATTTGCACTGGCTGTTGTCGGTGCAGGCGATGCCGTGCAACAGCCCGCTGGCGTTGGTCACCGTATTCGCGGGATACGGGCATTGGCCGTCTGTGGGCGTTGTCGTCGTGGTGCAGGCCATGGCGGCGAAAGTCAGGAACAAGGACAACGATTTCATGGCCGCCTCCGGTCAATTGCACAGCGTGTTGCACGGCTTCTTGTAGCGGTCGCAACTCCAGCCGATGGTGGTGTCGTCCAGGTTGACCCACTGCGCGGCCTTGGGCTCATAGCGCCACACGTCCCGCAAGACGCCGCAGTCGCTTTTGCCGCCGAACATCCACAGGTTGCCCTTGGCGTCGGCGGTCAAGCCCATGGCTTCGCGGCGCTCGGGAGAGGCCTTGTCGACCCGCATGAAATCGGGCGGAAAGTCGCAAAAGGCGTTGGCGGGCTTGTTCACCACGTCTGGACTGTCGTTGGCGCCCAGATCGCCTTTGTGGACCCGCTTCCAGCCCAGGCTGGCGGTGTCTAAAAGCCACAGGTCATTGCGGTTGCCCACGTCGCCGTCGTCGTGGCCGCCAAACAGCCAGATCTCGGCGCTGTCGGGTGCGGGGGCCATGCCGGCCTTGATGCGGGCCATCGGCGCCGGTCCGGCGATCGCCGACCACGCCATCGACTGCAGGTCGAGCACAAAGGTGTCGCCGTAGAACGGCCCTTGAAAGGCGTTGACCCCGCCGCCGCCGTAGACCACCAGTACCTTGCCGTCGTCGCTGACGGCGCAGCTGTGAAACAGCCGGGCGCTCGGGGCTTTGCCGGTGGTCGAGACCTTGGCCCATTGCGCCGAATTGACGTCGTAGCTCCACAGGTCGGCGAGCGGCGTGAACTGCAGTCCGCTGGTTGAACTGTTGCCGCCAAACACCCACAGCTTCTTGGTCTGCCGCTGGTAGCCCAGGCAGCTGTTGGACCGCGCCGATGGCCCGGCCTTGCCTTCGTCGATGAGCAGCAACTGCCCGTCGGCGCCGCCGTAGCGCCACAAGTCGTTGAAGTTGGTGTAGGGCCCGCTGTTGGCCTTGCGGTAGCGACCGCCAAACACCCACAGCGCGTCCTGGTCGCGGTCGTACGCCAGCGCGGCGCGGGCCCGCGGCGGCGGCATGGCGGCGGACTTCGGCGCCTCCCAGCCTTTGCACGGGTCGAACACGTGGGCGTCGGTGGTGTACTTGGGATTGGATTGACACTGCAGCGGCGCGCCTTCGTCGCCGTACAGCACCAGCAGCTTGCCGCCCGCGTAGCCGGCTGCGACATCGCCGCGCGGCGACGGGCCACCGGAGGGGTCGGCTTCGCAGACTGCAGCGACCTCGGGGGCACCGTCTGCGCCGTTTGCCGCCGCATCGCTGCCTGAACCGCGGTTGGTTCCGCCGTCAGCATTGGCGGTGGCGTCACTGCCAACCGCCCCGCCGGCCTGGCACAAGCCGGCAACACAGCCCAGGCCGTTCGGGCAGGAGCCATCTTTGGCGCAAGCGACGACGGTAACTTGTTTGGCAGGCTCCTGGCCGCAAGCGCCCAGGGCGAATGCGGACCAGGCAGCGCAAGCCAGCGCGCGAGCGGCAGTGTTCATCCCGCACCTGCCCCGCGTGGTGCGGGCGACCGCTGGGCGGCATCGCGCAGCTGGTAGTAGAGCTTCAGAATTTTGCGAACGTAGTCGTCGGTCGCCGCAAAAGGGGTGGCGCCGCGGCGCTGCACCCGCATCGACCCCGCGTGGTAGCCGCTGAGCACCTGCACCATGTCGCCGGCGAAGCGGTTGGCGAGCACGCGCAGAAAGCGGGCCCCACCCAGGATGTTTTGGGCGGGATCGCGGATATCTTCGACCCCCAACGCCTGCGCCGTGGCCGGCAGCAACTGCATCAACCCCACGGCGCCTGCGTGCGACACCACATTGGGATTGCCGCCGCTCTCGACCATCATCACCGCGCGCACCAGCTGCGGCGGCAGTTTGTAGCGCTCGGCGGCCACTGCAATTTCGCGGGCATAGATACCCTCGTCGGCCAAAGCAACCGGGGCCGGGGCCGGATCGGTCGGCGCGGGCGTGGGCGATCGCTTGCCCCAGGCGTCGCGTTTGGGTGCCGGGGCGGC
>CAXRHS010000780.1:0-4707 GCA_964230235.1 Myxococcota bacterium | reverse complement strand
AGGCCGCCGGGGCCAAGGTGCTCATCGACGGCCGCGGCCAGACAGTGCCCGGTTGCGAGGGCGGCAACTGGGTCGGCCCGACCATCTTGGACCACGTGCGCGCCGACATGCCGGCCGCCTGCGACGAGATCTTTGGCCCGGTGCTGTCGATCGTGCGCACGCAGACGCTCGACGAGGCCATCAAGGTCGAAAACGCCAACGCTTACGGCAATGGCGCCGCAATCTTTACCACCAGCGGCGCGGTCGCGCGCTACGCGGTGGAACGCCTGGAGGCCGGCATGGTCGGCATCAACATCGGGGTGCCGGTCCCGCGCGAACCGTTCAGTTTCGGTGGCTTTGCCGACAGCAAGTTCGGCCACGGCGATCTGACCGGGCTCGACGGCTTCCGGTTTTGGACCCGCCCCAAGAAAGTCACCAGCAAGTGGGCGCTGCAGGCCGACCAGAACTGGATGAACTAGCAGGGCATTTCAAGGTCTGGACAGCGCCTGGATGGCCAGCACGGCCTCGGCCGCGACCTTGCCTTGCAGGGCCTTGTCGTCCCATTCGATGACCGCGCCGGCCAACAGCTTTTCGCGGTACTCCTGGCGCTCGCGCTTGGCGACATCGCGGCAAAGCTCCAGCCGCAGGTCGCGCTCTGCCGCCACCACTTGCGGGTCGATGCTGGCGGAAACGTCGCGCGGCAGCCCCAGGGCCAGCGGCTGGCGCGCCGCCACGGTCAGCACGGCAAGCTCGTCCTCGGTGTCGACAGGGCCCACGATCTGACCCAGCCGGGCGGCCGCTGCAGCACGCTCGACCGCCGGATCGGCGCGGCGAAATGGCGCCTTTTCGAACCCTGGGACGCCAGTCTTCCAGAAGCTATACCGCAGCATCTGGACCTTGAGGCCGGTGGCTTGCGCCGCGGCGACCGCCTCTTCAAAAGCCGGCAGGTGTTTGTCGCGCCACGGTGAATCCGCCAGCTTGACCTCGGCGGCGTCGGCCGCCAGCGCCGGGACGGGCAGCGCGGCGAAGGCTTTGCGCAGTTGCGCTGCCAGTGCGGTCATCGCGGGCCGCGCCGCGCCCAGACAGGCCTCTTTGTCGCCGATCGGACACGGGGCCTGCGGGCAGCAGCGGGTCTGGACTTGCCACACGGTCCAGCCGGGTGGGTGCTTGTAGCGCGCCAGATTCTGCAAATAGGCGAGGCGGATTTCGTCGGCGGTCAGCGCGCAGCCGCGGTGTTCGTTCCACACCGAAGCCAGAAAGCGGTCCGCAGCCTGTGCCGTGGTCTCGGTCGGCGCTGGCGCCTGACCCACCACTTGCATATCGCGCACGACCAGCACATCGGAGGCGGCCAATGCCAGCGCGCGCACTTCGGCCTGGTCCTCGCCGCGCAGCTCGGTGAGTCGCGCGGACAACTGCGACCACCGCAGCACACCGAGATCGACTTTGGCCACAACCGGGTCCGCTTGCGCAACAGCCACAGCCGGCGCGGCAACGGGCGGCGAAGGGGCGCGACCGCACGCCGACCCCAGGGCAACAACGGCCGCGAGCCACGCGCGCACGGGCTATCGACCGCCCATCAGCTTGATCATCAGGGCCTTTTGCACGTGCAGGCGGTTCTCGGCCTGGTCAAAGATGATGGAATTCGGGCCGTCGCACACTTCGGCGCTCACCTCTTCGCCGCGGTGCGCAGGCAGGCAGTGCATGAACACGCAGCCGGGATTTGCGCGCGCCATCATCACCGCGTCGACGATATAGCCGTCAAAGTCCTTGAGCCGCTTGGCGTGTTCTTCTTCCTGACCCATCGACGCCCATACGTCGGTGTAGATGCAGTCCGCGCCGATGACCCCGCGTTCACGGTCGTCGGTGACGGCAATGCGCGCACCAGTTTGCATGCCAAGCTGCTGACAACGGTCGACGATCGCGGGATCGGGCCAATACCCATGCGGCGCGACGATGGTCACGTTCAGGCCGAGCGCTGCGCCCGTGTCGAGCAGCGAATGCGCCATGTTGTTGCCGTCGCCGACATAGACCAGGGTCTTGCCGCGCAGCACATCGGGATCAAAGGTGCCCGCCGGGCTCCAGTGCTCGACCAGCGTCTGCGCGTCGCACAGGGTCTGGCACGGGTGCTCCAGGTCAGAAAGTCCATTGATCACCGGGACCGAGGCCCAGCGGGCGAGTTCCTCGACGGTGTCGTGGCCGTAGACGCGGGCCATGATGCCGTTGCAGTAGCGCGAAAGCACACGCGCGGTGTCCGCGATGGTCTCGCCGCGGCCAATCTGGATGTCCGCCGAGCTCAAGAACAGCGCATGGCCGCCCAGTTGCACCATGCCGACCTCGAAGCTGACGCGGGTGCGCGTCGACTTCTTCTGGAAGATCATGGCCAGCGTCTGGCCTTGCAGGGTGGTGCGGTAGCGGTCGGGGTTGCGCTTGACGTCGTTGGCGAGCACCAGCACCTCGCGGGCTTCGGCGGGCGACAGGTCGGTCACTGACAAGAAATGCTTGAACGGCATGGCTTTTCCGGTCCAGCGCGGAAAAGAACCCAGGTCTGGGTCGGCGCGCGGGGGCGCGGGTTTTCGCCGTTTCGCGCGTCCGGGTCAAGACGAGGCCGACGATTGCCTTTACACTGTTGGCCCTTTGGCCCCGCCGACCAGGAATCGCAATGCCCGCCGCCAGCCAGACCGCCGACCAAGAGCGCGCCTATGTGCGCAACGCGACTGCCAAGGATGGCGACGCCTTTGTGCAGCACCTGCGCACCAAAGGCTTTGTGGATCCAAGCTTTGTGCAGACCTGGGGCGCGGTGACCGAGGTGCTGGCCCAGCGGCCGTTTGGCCCCAAGGTGCTTGATCTCGGCTGTGGCCCCGGCTGGACCTCGATCTTTCTGGCGGCGCGCGGCCTGACGGTCACGGCCACCGACCTGTCGGCTGACATGCTGGCAATCGCAACGGACAACGCCGCGCGCATGGGGGTGCAGGTCGCCTTTCGCGAGGCGGACATGCAGGCGGGCTTTGATCTCGGCGCCGACTTCGACAGCGTGCTCATCTACGACGCGCTGCACCACTGCCAGGACGAAACCGCGGTTCTCCGCCATGCATTTGCAGCGCTGCGCCCGGGCGGCGCGATCCTGCTGGTCGAACCGGACTGGTTCCACGAGTACGGGCGCTCGGCCCGCCACGACCGCGCACACTACGGCACCACCGAGCGCGGCATGGGGTGGGGGCGCATGACCGCCGCTTTGCGCAAGGCCGGTTTCGTCCGCCCCGAGCGTTTTTACAGCAGCCAGGGCACCTTTGGCCGCTCGCCGTTGCAGCGCATCAAAGCGGTGGTGGTGGCGGCGCTCACGGTCACCAGCGGCTTTCCGCATCGCAGCGTCATCGGTTACGCCACCAAGCCGGGGTAGTTGCCGCCCGCCGGTTGCAACTGCCGCGAGGCTGCCTATCTTGCAGACCTTGCCCCCCGCTTGGGCGGCGCACAAGGACGAGCATGACTTCGTTTCAAGACCACCTCGCGCGCATCAAAAGCCGCATCACCGAAGTCTCGCCGGAAGAGGTCGCGGCGACACTGCAATCGGGCGCGGCGATGGTGCTGGTCGATGTTCGCGAGCGCGACGAGATCGAAAACGGCTTCTTGCCGACCGCCAACCTGTTGGGCCGCGGGCACCTGGAAGCCAAGATCGCCGGGGTCGCACAGGCTGCGGACGCGCCGATCGTGGTGTACTGCGCGGGCGGCGTGCGCTCGGCAATGGCGGCGGCCGCGCTGCAAGAGATGGGCTTTACCAATGTGCGCTCGATGGCCGGCGGTTTTACCCGCTGGGCGCGCGCCGGGTTGCCGGTCAAGACCCGCAAGTCGCTGACGCAGAGCCAAACGGCGCGCTACTCGCGGCACCTGCTGATGCCGGAAGTGGGCGAAGAAGGCCAACTGAAGCTCTTGGGCGCCAAAGTGCTGCTCATCGGTGCCGGCGGCCTGGGATCGCCGGCGGCGGTGTACCTCGCAGCCGCAGGCATTGGCACGCTAGGCCTGGTCGACGGCGACGCGGTGGACATGTCGAACCTGCAGCGCCAGATCCTGCACGCAGAGGACCGCGTCGGCATGCCCAAGGTCGAATCGGCGCTCAAGATGCTGCGCGGGATCAACAGCGACATCGACATCAAGACGTATGCAACCCGCATCGACAGCAGCAACGTGCTGGAGTTGTTCAAGGACTACGACATCATCGTCGACGGCTGCGACAACTTTCCAACCCGGTATCTGGTCAACGACGCCTGCTACATGCTCGGCAAGACCAATGTCCACGGGTCGATCTTTCGCTTTGAAGGGCAGGTGACGGTGTTCAAGCCGGGTGCCGACGGCCCCTGCTACCGCTGCCTGTATCCGGAACCGCCGCCGCCCGGCATGGCGCCGAGCTGCGCAGAGGCCGGCGTGCTGGGCGTGCTGCCCGGCATCATCGGCGTTGCGCAGGCGATCGAGGTCGTCAAGGTCGCGCTGGAGATCGGCCGGCCGCTGGTCGGCCGCTTGCTGACCTTCGATGCGCTGCAGATGAAGTTCCGCGACCTCAAGATCCGCCGCGACCCCGGCTGCCCGCTGTGCGGCGATGAGCCGACGATCAAAGAGCTCATCGATTACGAGCTTTTCTGCTCGATGTCCAAAGACTAAGGGCCCGTAAAAAATCTACTCGATTTTCTACGTTGGCCCACTGCTTGCTTGGTGGGTCGCAAGCTCGCGACTTTGCAA
>CAXRHS010000779.1:0-2308 GCA_964230235.1 Myxococcota bacterium | reverse complement strand
GTGCTGCGGAACCGCGGCGGCGATCGATCCTGCGTGGTGCCGCAGACCCCCATCGCCACACCATCGCACAGCAGCGGGCCCGCGATACCGCCGGCCGCGCAGGCGCCCGACCAGGTGCGCGCTGTGGCCTTTTGAGTTTGGGGAACACTGGGCCCGAATCCGCAGGCCCGCTGCAGCAGAAAGGCACATCGAATCGCCTGGCAGTGCCCAGCGGTCGCGACGACGACCGATGCGAGGTCCGCGCTGGCCAGCGGCAACTGCGCATCGCCGCACAGAATCGCGACCGCGCATTTGTACATGCCCCCGCGACGACCGCTGTGCTATCCTGCGACGCGGTTCGGCTTGCGTGACGCGCGGCCAGCCAAGGTGGGGTTGCTGATGCCCGTGTTTTTCTTGAACTTCCCGTCGCAAACTGCGATCGGCAGGCTGAGCCGCGCGCTTGGCGTGGTGGCGCTGTCCGCGACCATCTGGGCTTGCGGCAGTTCGCTCGACGACGGCAAGCCGCGGTTCGGTCAGGTCACGCAACTGCAAGACACCTGGAACGACGCGCAACCCTATGCGGTATGGGCGACCGCCTACCCCGGCGGAGCGCCACTGGCGCGCGTCGACCTGTACTACGCCCGCAAAGACGACGCAGTGTTCCATGTCATCGCGATGGAGAGCCTGGGCGGCAACGGCTGGCACTGCGCCATCCCGCCGCAACCGCGCGGCACCGATGTCCGCTGGTTCGTGCGCGCGGTTGGCACCAACCAGGTCGCTGGCCTGTACCCCGACCAGGGCGAACCACCTAACAAATTCCTGGTGTTTCGCGTGCTGCACCTGGGCGAAATGCCCAACCGCCATCCGGCCGTACTCGGACCGACCGATGCGGGTCCGGCGCCTGCCTCACCCGACGTGGGCGGCCTCGACGCCGGCGCCCACCCGGATGCTGGCGAACCCGATGCCGCGGTTGGACTGGACACCGCCGATGCCGCACACGACCTCGGGCAGCCCGACAGCGCCGCAGATACCCAGCCCGATCTGCCGCCGACCGATACCGGGCCAAAGTTTGACCAGCATGTGTGGGATCTCGGCCCCGATGCCCAACCAGCGGCGGACGACGACGGCGACGGCCTGGCCAATGGCGGCGACAACTGCCCGTTCAAGTACAATCCCAACCAGTTGGACGCGGACGGCGACGGCAAGGGCGATCTGTGCGACCCCGACGATGACGGAGACGGCGTCGTCGACGACGTCGACAATTGCCCCGACATTGCCAACAGCAGCCAGGCCAACCTCGACGGCGACCAGTTCGGCGACGCGTGCGACAAAGACCTCGACGGCGACAAGGTCGTCAACGCCAACGACAATTGCCCGTTCGTGGCCAATCCCACCCAAATCGACAGCGACGCCGACGGCATTGGCGACGCCTGTGACCCGCTGACCGGCGAACCGGACAAGGACCAGGATGGCGTGGTCGACGCCAAGGACAACTGCCCGACTGCGCCCAATCCCAAACAGAACGACCTGGACAAAGACGGCCAGGGCGACGCTTGCGACGTCGACATCGACGGCGATCTTGTCAACAATCAATTTGACAATTGTCCACTGGTTGCCAATGCCAACCAGGCCGATGTCAACAACAATGGCCTTGGTGACGCCTGTGACGCCAGCGACGACATGGACGCCGACGGCGTTGCCGACGCCAAGGACAACTGCAAGACCAAGGCAAACCCCGACCAGGCCGATGTCGACAAGGACAAACAGGGCGACGTGTGCGACCCAGACGACGACAATGACGGCATCATCGATGCCTTTGACAATTGCGCTTTGGTCGCCAACCCCAAGCAAACGGACACCGACGGCGACGCCAAAGGCGATGCCTGTGACGACGAGGCGTTGTGCGGCAAAGGCCTACCCGCGTGCCCGGCGGGCAAGCAGTGTTTTGAACCGCTGTGCCTGACACCGCAAAGCTGCCAGACCCAAGCCGACTGCAAAGTCGGCACGTTCTGCTACCAGGGCCTGTGCCTGCCGCCGCAGGTGGTGCCCGCCGACCTGTGCACCAAAGACAGCCAGTGTCCAAGCGGCTTCGTGTGCCAATTCGGCAAGTGCGCGCCGGAGAAGTGCAAGACCGACAACGACTGCCCCAAGGGCAACCAGTGCCTGCTCGGCGAGTGCCTGCCCAAGAGCCTTCCGGTCACCGGTTGCCAGACCGATGAGCAGTGCGGGCCAAAGCAGCAGTGCCTGGCCAAGCTGTGTGTGCCCGCGCAGTGCAAGGCCGACAGCGAGTGCAAGGGCAACAACCAGAAGTGCTTCATGGGCTTCTGCA
>CAXRHS010000778.1:0-4327 GCA_964230235.1 Myxococcota bacterium | reverse complement strand
CCCGGCGCAGGCCGGGCGTGGTATCCTGAGCCCGCGGCTTCAGCTGCCGGGAGCAACACGAACGCCGTGTAGTTCCACGAGTTGCGCCCAGCACGCGGTCGACCCCAATTGGCGATCCGCACCCGGCACTGCCGATTCGCCTTGCGTGGCCCGCCTGCCGCGGGTAGGCTACGGGGTTTGGCGCGCGGCTCTGCGGGCCGAATACCGCAAGCGGCGCGCTACCCACCTTGGCGATTCCAATCGCCGTCGTCCAGCGGTCAAGCACAGCCCGCGGCAAGTCAAAACGCAGCCAGACACAGGCCTCGCCTCCACGGAGTTCGCTATGTCCGACCTTGTTTCGCCCCTCCGCATTGCGGCCTGTGCCCACCGGGAAACGCGTGCGCATCGGTCAACGCTGGCACGCTGGGCGGCTGCGCTGGCTGCAGCGGTGGTTGGCCTTGCCGCTGGGGCGTGCACGGAGAACGCGAGCGCCGGCACTGCAAACGATGCGACGGGCGGCGGTGGTGGTGGCGCCGCAGACACCTCGGTAGGCGACGGCGCCACGACGGACACGACGACCACCGGCGACACGGGCGGAACCGGCGACGGAAGCGGCACTGTCGACACGGCCACCGGCAGCGACGGCGAGGCCGACTCGGGCAGCACCGCCGGCGATGGAGGCTCGACTTCGGACGGCGGTTCCGGCGCTACGGACGGCGGGACGGTCGACCCAGATGCCGGCACGGTCGGCGACACCGGCGTCAAGCTCGACGGCAGCGGCAGCGGAGACGCGCCCGTTTCGGTGGATGGCACCACTTCGGCGGGCGACAATTTCAAGGAATTGCTCGTCAAAGTCCTGGGACCTTCTGGCCGCGATTGGATCCAGAGCATGGGCGGCAACACCCAGCTATCGGGCGTCGTCTATGGCGCACCCGACGAAGTGTCGTGGACGGCGTCGAACGGCAAGTCCGGCAAAGTCACCATCGTCAATACGACTTGGAAAACCGGGGTGATCCAGCTCGACAAGGGCGACAACCACTTCACGATCTCGGCCAAGAAAGGCAACCAGATCGTCTCGGACACGGTCCACGTGACCTACAACCCCGTATTCGCATTTGAAGGCGCACCTGAGATGTCGCCCAACGTCCTTTTCGTCAACGAAAACGCGAAAATCGTTGTTCACTTCTCGGCGGCTGCGGCCATTTCGAGTGGCCAGGACAAGCCCATCATCGACGCGACGACCATTCAGCTGGTCGAGGTCGACGACATGGGCAAGCCCATCGCTGGCGGCTACACCGCGACGCTCAAGGACAGCGGCCAAGGCAGCAACTGCGACGACGTCTCCAAAGACGCCGTGTTCTCCGAGTGCGCCAGCCTCAAGCCCACAGAGGCCAAGACCAAGTATTTTCGCGTCAAGGCCAAGGTCGACGTCGGCGAATCCTACGAAGCCTGGTCGCCGGTGACGGTCGTGGACGTCGTGCAGCGCTTTGACAAACCGACCTGCAACGCGATCGTGGCCTTGCAAAGCAAGGTGAAGGCCGAGTACGTCACCGCGACCACGGGCGGCGCGGATTGGAAGAAAGCCCAGGCCGACGCCATTGCCGCGCTCAAAGCGGACGACAAGGTCGCCGATGCAGGTGCAGCGAGCGGCAACGGCTACGGCGTATGGATCCGCTACAAGACCGGCCAACTCGGCGGTCTGAACCTCGCCCCCGCAGACATGCGGGCCGGTGGCGGCGGTGTGGGTCCGGGCGCGGCTTTGCCGACCTTCAGCGTGGGCGCACGCCGCGCTTTGGCGCTGGCACCGTTCCAGTCCGAGTTCAGCAAGCTTGGCGGCGACGAAGCGGAAAAGCTCGGCAATGACCTCAAAGCCAAGCAGTGTCCACCCTACGCGGTCGACGCGGCGAGCAACAGCCAGGCGTTCTTGCGCTGGTACCGCGAGATGGCCGCCTACGGCATGGTCGCGATCTCGGGTCACGGCGAGGTGCTTTTCGGCGGTATGGGCCTCGACGTCTACAAGTCGCTCGGTTGGGAACACCACGGCGCCCAAGAAGTGGTCTGGTCGGGTGAACCGGTCAACTGCGGGGCGCTGTCGTCCAGCACCGCAACCTGCAACCAGTCCGGCGGCGGGTGTCCAACCGGCGAAACCTGCGTCAAGACCTCGCTGCAGGGCGGCGTGTGTGTGGACAGCACGCAGGCCGACGTCATGCGCGGCCGCGCGATCATCGGTGACCAGACCTACGGGTTCGTACCTTCGTTCTTGCGCCACCACCTCGTTCAGCAGTTTCCGCAGTCGATCGTGTACCTGGGTGCGTGCCGCACGATGTACAACGGTTCGCTGGCCACCCAACTCTGGGGCAACGGCGCCGCCTCGGTGGTCGGGTTCTCGGAATACGTAGCCAGCGAGTACGCCGCGGCCCAAGGCGGCAAGTTCTTGGAAGGTCTTGCGGCCGGTCTGAGCGTGAACCAGGCCCTGCCGACCAGCGCAGGCGACCCGAAGTACGGCGGACGGCTGCGCCACATCGGCATCGACGAAGCCAACTTGAAGAACGAGGCGCTCATCAACCCGAGTTGGGACTCCGGCAACCTGACGGGCTGGAAGCCGGTCGGCGACGGTCGCGTGGTGTCGCGTTTGGGCGTCACAATTCCGGTCGCAGGCAAGTACATGGGCATCATCTCGACCGGCCTGGGCTTTACCGCCCAGAACGGCTCGCTGACCCAGCCGTTCTGCATCGACAAGGCGCAGAACGAGCTGTGCTTCTTCTGGAAGTTCTACAGCGAAGAGTTCATCGAGTGGTGCGGTTCGCAGTTCATGGACACCTTTACGGCCACGCTCAAGAGCGACGCCGCCAGCGTCAAGATGGTCGACGTGTACATCGACTCCCTGTGTCCATATGACTGTGGAGGAAAGTCGCCCTGCGAGCCCGGCAGCCCGACCTGCAAGTGCGGCAAAGACTGGAAAACGCTCAGCCCCTCGGACGTCAATTTCGATCAGGGCGGCGTGCACATGACGCCGTGGCAAAAGACCTGCGTCGACGTCGACGCGCTGGGCCTGAGCGGCTCGGGCAAGAAGGTGGACCTGACCTTCTTTGCGACCGACAAGGGCGACTCGATCTACGACACGGTCATCTTGCTTGACGAAGTCACCATCAAGTAGCCGCCAGTTGCGCCGTCCGGCCGGCGTGAGGACGGACCGATGAAAACACGGGGTTTGTTGTGTCGAGGCCGCGACCTCGCAGTCGCAGCGATCTGGGCGGTGTGGCTGGCTTGCGGCTGTGGCGACCCTAGCCAGGGCGGCGCGGCGACCGCCGCGGACGGTGCAGGTGCCGGCAAGTCGGGCGACGCCGTCGTATTCGATGTGCCAAAAGGGAGCGACGGCGCCGCAGAAACCAAGACCGACGGTTCTGGCTCCGACGGTGCCACGGCAGACGGCGCGGCAACGGACGGCGGCGCGGGTTCTGTGGCAATACTGACCTTTGCAGTCGACGACAGCGCCAACCAAACGTTTGGCGACGGCGAAATCGTGTGGACGGGCTCGTTTTCGTGGGACAGCAAGACCAACACGGTGGTGCACGCAACTTCGTGGCTGCCGACCGACGGGCCCTATCCGGCGCTGTACGACGACGGTCCGATGAGCCTTGGCGGCCACGAGCGCGAAGGCGCCACCAAGGGCGATCACATCTTTTCGACCCAAGTCCTGTTTGCCGCCACCGCCGACACCACCATCGAGTACGGTGCGCTCAACGAGCTCGGCAACTGGATGTGGATCGGCCCCAACGGACAAGTACCGATCGCCAAAGGCAAGACCGGGGTGGTTGCGTTTCCGGGCATGAAGATCGCCAAGCATGGCAACCTTGACCTGAAGCTGACGCTCGACACCGCCAAGCTCAACGCCAAGATGGCCAAGTGGAACCTCAAGGACTACGCGTTCTTTGTCAAAGGTTCCATGAACATGTGGACGCCGATCCAGCTGCTGGACGATGGCCAGAAAGGCGACGACAAGGCCGGCGATGGCGTGCTGACGTACCAGCACAAACTCAACCTGGGCAAACACGATGGCGGTCTGAGCGCGGGCGACGAGGCGCAGTTCATTTTCGTGACCACCCAAGGTGATCAACTGCCCGACGCCGGTCAAGAGTACAAAGGCGCGACCGAAGCCTACAAAGACGGCGTCGCGGCGTGGACCAGCACCGGCAACGGCGGCAGCTGGGCGGCGGCCGAGGTCATTCTCGCCAAAGACAGCAAGGGCAAGTTCCTGAACACGGCGATCAAGGTGCCGAAGCCGGCTGCGGGCGGTTGCGAGCCCAACTACCCATACACACCCACATACCAAATCAACAAAAACTAC
>CAXRHS010000777.1:0-6972 GCA_964230235.1 Myxococcota bacterium | reverse complement strand
ACTTGGGCGGCCGCTATCGCTTCCTCGCCATCGACATGACCAGCACCGAACTGCTGGCGCACCTCAAAGGCGTGACGATGCGCGGTGTCCAGTTGGAAGAAATCGCGTCGTTCGCCGAACTGTCGGATCTGGTCAAATTTGCGCACGTGCCGGCCAGCCCGGATGAGCTGCGCAAAGAAGCGCAATTCGTGCGCAAAGTGGTCGAGCGCACCCAGCAAACGGCCTTGGAACAAGCGGAAGCCCGTCGCGCCGAAGACGAGCGGCTGGCGCGCATCAAGCGGCTGCGTTTGCAGGTGATGGCGCCCCACGCGCTGCGGCTGCGCGCGCTGGCGATCGATGTGCTGGTCGGCGCCTTGGCGATGGCGCTTTTGGGCTGGGTGGCGATCGACACGGCCAACCGCGCGCTATTCGACGCCTGCCTGCTGCTGCTGCCGGTGTGGCTGGTCTTGCGCGACGTGATTGGCCCCCACTCGCCCGGCAAAGCGATTGTCGGTTTGCAGATCGCCGACAACCAGGACGAGACGGTAGCTCCGCGGCGCGAGTGGCTGCCAGACATCGCCCAGGACGACTTACCGACTGCGCGCATGGCGGACGCCTGGCCGCGGCTGTTGCGCAACCTGTCGCTTGCAGTGCCCGTGGCCGGTCTGGTGGTCGAGGCCGCCACCTGTCTGAACCTGCCGGAATCGCGCCGCTTGGGCGACCAGTGGGCCGATACCCGCGTCATCGACGCACAGGTCATGCGCCGCCGCGGCACCCCAAGCTGGGCCCCGGCCGTTTTGCTGCTGGTGCTCGCCGGCCTTTTGCTGCTGATGCCGTGGGCGATGGGGGGGCGGCCGGCATGACGGGCAACTGGACGCTGGAGCATCCCTGGTTCCTGCTGCTGCTGGTGGTCCTGGCCGCGGTGGCGTGGCTGGCCAGCCGTCAGGGGCCGGCGGCCGTGGTGTTTTCGTCGCTCTCTGGCCTGGATCGCGTTCAGCCGACGTTGCGGGTCCGCCTGCGCAAGTTGCCCGATTGGCTTCGGTTGGCGGCGCTCGCCGTCCTGATTGTGGCGATGGCGCGGCCGCAAATGGTCGACACCGAGGTGCTGAGCGGCGAAGGCATCGACATCATGATTGCGCTGGACATGTCGGGGTCGATGAATGCCATCGACATGAGCCAGGACGACATCGCCAACCTGCAGGCCAACGGCCAGGAGCCCAAGAACCGCTTCGAGGCGGCGCGCGACATCCTCAAAGACTTCATCCGCAAACGGAAATCCGACCGCGTGGGTCTGGTCGTTTTTGGCGGCGAAGCCTACCTGCGCTTTCCGCCCACGCTCGACTACGTGCGCCTGTTGAACGCCTTGGACACCTTGGTACTCGACGACGGCAGGCGCACCCAGGACCAGCCCGAAAGCTGCAAAAACAACTGCACCATCAACGGGTCGGGCACCGCCATCGGCGACGCGCTCAACCGCGCGTTCTTGCGCCTGGAAAAGGCCAAAAGCAAGTCGCGCATGATCATTTTGATCACCGACGGCAAGCAGGAAGGCGGCTCGATGGATGCGGCGACGGTACCCAAGTACATCGCGTCGCTGCCGCCAAAGGACCGCGTGCGCATCTTCAGCTTCCAGGTTGGCTCGGGTCGCGAGACGCGCTTGCCCGCCTACGACCCGTTGCGGGGCAAGCCGATGACGGATCGCCACGGACGCAGGCTGTACCAGCGGCCCGACCGGCCGTTTCCGACCGACCCGGAGCTGTTGCGCCAGGTCGCCAGCTTGACCGGCGGCAGCTTCTACGACTCGTATGACGCTGAGAAATTCAGCAAGGACTTTGCCGATTTGGAGAAAACGACCTTCCAAGTCAAAGTGCGCACGCATCGACGCGAGCTTTTCTTTGGCTGGCTGGTGGCCGGGCTCGCGCTGCTGGGCCTCGAACTGCTGTTGCGGCGAACGTGGCTGCGGGCGTTTCCGGCGTAGGAACGGTGGCAGAACAAGTCGTTCTGTCATGCGCTCCATTTGCTTTTGTGGGTCGCAGGCGCGCGTCTTCTCAAGCCGACTCGCCGCTCTGGCGGCCGGGCCATACGGTCGAACGACGTTGTCACAGTTCCCTAGGGGTTTGGCGAACGCATGAACGCTGACACGCTCTCTTTGGCCAATCCCGAGGTCGCCTGGCTTGCCCTGGTCGCGGTGGCGCTGGGTGCATGGGCGCTGGCGCAGGTCGCTGGCTGGCAGAAGCGGCTGAGCAGGCTGGGCCGCGGTGGGATTGTCCGCCACATGGTGGCCGAGTTTGACCCGAGGCGCACCGGGTTGCGGGTGGTGCTGGTCACGCTGGCGCTGTTGCTGCTGGTCGGCGCCGCCACCCGGCCGCGCTATGGCTTGCGCGAAACCGAGATCTCCAACGCGGGCATCGACATCGCGCTCGTCATCGACGCCAGCAAGTCGATGCTGGTCAAAGACGTCGTGCCGGACCGCCTCAAGGGCACGGGTCTGGAAGTGTCGGCGCTGATGACGCGGCTGGCCGGCGGCCGGGTGGCGCTGGTGCCGTTCGCGGGGATTCCATTCGTGCAATGTCCGCTGACCAGCGACCACGACGTCATCCGCAACTACTTGCAAGACTTGCGACCCGAAGATCTGCCGGTCGGCGGCACCAACATCGGCCGCGCGATTGCGTTGGCCACTGAAGTGTTGACGGGTGAACGCGAAAAGGCAGAGGCAGAGCTGCGCGACAACCTGATGCCGCAATTCCGCGGCAGCAATAACAAAGCGATCGTGCTGTTCAGCGACGGCGAGGACCACGAGGGCGCCGCGCTCGACGCCGCGCGCAAGGCCGCTGAAAAGGGCATCCGCATCTACGCGGTGGGCGTCGGTTCTGCATTTGGCGACCCCGTGCCTGTGCTCGGTCCAGACGGCACGGCGACCGGGATCGTCAAAGACGAGGCCGGCAATCCGGTGTTCAGCAAGCTCAACATGGACTTGCTTGACCAGATCGCCAAGGCGACCGGCGGACAATCGTTCCGGTACAGCAACCAGAGCGTGGCGCCCCAGCTGTTTGCGGCGCTCGACGCATTGGAAAAGGCGGAATTCATGGCGCAGTTCAAGCAACTGGGCGAAGACCGCTACCAGATCCTGTTGGGGCCAGCGTTGCTGCTGTTGCTGTTGGACCTGTTGCTGGCGCGGCGCTCGGTCGGCGGGTCGCGGCGAATTGCGCTGGCCCGCAGTGTGGCAGTTGGCTGCTTGGGCGCGGTCGCGCTGCCGACCGTCGCCGATGCGGCGTGGCTGGAACGAGAAAACCCGGACATCGCGCAGGGCCGCAAGCTGTTGGAAAGCAAGAAGCCCGGCGAGGCGCTCGGCGCGTTCAAGCAGGCACAAGCGACCCGACCCGAAAGTGCGCTCATCTGGTACGACATCGGCGTTGCGCAGGCGTGGATGGGCAGCCACGCAGACGCGGTGACCAGCCTTTCGCGCGCTTTGGGCGCCGTGCAGGCCCGCGACGCGCAGTTCGAGGCCGACATCCACTACGCGCTCGGCACGGCGCAGTTGGCGTGGGCGCGCGACTTGGAATCCAAACAGCTCGCGCTCAAGTCTGCGGAGCCCAAGCCAGATCCCAAGGCCGACCCGGCTGCAGATCCCAAGACCCCGCCGCCGCCAGCCGCGCCCAAGGCCGACGAAGACCCGCTGCCGCACTACAAGCTTGCCGTGCAAAGCCTGGAACAGGCGCTGCTCGCCAATCCCGCGCGCGCCGACGTCAAGCGCACCCTGGAACTGGCGCGCTTGGGCGCGTATCCGCCGTGCAGCACCCGCGACAAGACCCACGAACCCAACGACAGCCCTGAAGCGGCCAAGCCGATCTCGCTGCCAGAGGGCGAACGGGAGGCCAAGCTCGAACTGCGCATCTGCCCCAACGAACGCGATGTTTTCAAGCTGGCGGTGCAACCGGGCGACCGCGTGGCGGCAAGCGTTGCGCTCAAGCCCGAGCCAGCGAGCGCCACCGACGATGCGACAGCGCCCAACGCCAAACCGCAAGTCAACGTGGCAATCCTGGCTGCGGACGGCGCGCGCACGCTGGCCGGCACGGAGCCACCGGCGCTGCCGCGCGACGCAGTCGAGTGGACGGCAACCGCAGGCACTGTAGCGGCCTTGGTCGACATCGCCGACACCGGCGAAGCCGAGAGCCCCTACACGCTGACCCTCAAGGTGCTGCCCGCCTGTGAGCGCCTGCGCGAGCCGAGCGAGCCCAACGACGACCCGATGCAGGCCAAGCCGTTTCCCCTCGGCAAGCCGGCGGGCGGGCGGCTGTGCCCCGGCAATCCCGACTACTACCGCATCGAATTGGACCCAGGCTACGGGGTGCGCATTGCCGCCAAGGCCAAGACCGACCTGGGCGCGGACGAACTGCAGCTGACCATCGTCGACGCCCAGGACCGGGTGCTGTCCCGCGGCGCCAAGGGCCAGGAAGGCACGACCGCAAGGCTGGCGATTGCGCGCGACCCCGCAGTGTTCGTGCGCGTCGCCGGCGGCGCCGATACCGAAGCCGACTACCAGATCGCCGTCGAGATCCTGCCGCCGTGCCAAAGCCGCGACGACGCCTACGAGGACAACGACCAGGCCCTTGTCGCCAACCCGCTCGACCGCGAGATGACCCAGCAGCCGCTCAAAGACCTGCAGCTGTGCCCGGGCGACGACGACTGGTATGCCGTGGACTTGCAGTCGGGCGAGAGCCTGTGTGTGGACCTGGGCGCCGCCGTGCAAGACGCGCCCGATGCGGCGGAACTGGCCGGTTCGCTGACTGTGGAGGTCTGGGACGAGCGGGGCCAGCGCTGGGGCGTCGGCTACGGCGGACCGGTGGCGGCGACCGGGTCGATCGTGCGCACGGTCGCGGTGCTGGCACCACCGCCAGGCCGCTACCGCGTGCGGGTGACCGGCGGCGGCGTCCAACCACCGCAGTTTCCGGTAGGCGGGTTGCCGAACCTCGCACCAGAGCCGGTGGACGCAACACCGGTGGCCGTGCAGCCGGGCCTGCCGGCTACACCTACTGCGGCGGGTGGCCAGCCCGCTGCGGTGCCCAAGCCCATTCCGCACATCGCGTTGCCGCCGGGCACACCGCCGCCCATGGTCGACCGCGCCAGCGCCCGCTTGGACCTGCCTTACACGTTGCAACTGCGCATCTTGCCGCCCTGCCCGGCTGGCAACGACGAATTGGAGCCCAACGACGCCGCCAAGGACGCCAAGCCAGTCGAAGTGGGCGGAGAGCGCTTGTTGCGTGTGTGCAAGGGCGACGTCGACTGGCTGCAAGTGACCCAAAAGGCGGGCCAGAACTTGCAAATCAGCGCGCGCTATGATGGATCGCACGGTGCGCTGGATCTGGTCGTGCTCGACGAGTCCGGCGTCAAAGAACTGGCCCGGGCGCAAACCGCAACCGGCGAAGACGGCCAGATCGGCAAGGGCGCGCCGACCGACGATACCCCGGCGGCTCGCATGCAGCGCACCGCCATCTCGGCGGCGACCGTGCAAGGCGCAAAAGCCGACCGCGTGATCAAGATCCGCGTCCAGGCGGCGCCGACGGTTGAGAATTTCTACGTGCTGCGACTGGAAGAGCCGCCGCCGCCAAGTGAAAACCAGCAGCAGCAGCAGGACCAGCAGGACAAGGACAAGGACAAGCAAGACAAGGGCGAACAGGACAAGCCCAAGCCGGAACCGGACAGCAAAGACCAGCAGCCACCGCAGACGCCCGAGCAGAAAGCGGAACAGGAACAGCGCCGCCGCCAGATGGAACGCAACGACCACAACCCGGCCAACCTCGAAGCGCAAGATGCGCTGCGGCGGTCGCCGTTCAAGAACGCGCGGCCGGACAAGGACTGGTAGCCTGCCATGGTCGCCGTTTCGGGCTTGCGGGCGTCGGCTGCGCTGTTGGCGCTGGCCTTGGGTGTGTGCGCGCCCATGTTGGCCTGGGCCGGAGCGCGCGCCCAATTGCAGCTTTCTTCGCGGCGGATTGCCCTCGACGAAGAGCTGCGGGTCACCGTCAGCGCTTCGGGCGAGTTCAGCCAGATGACCGAACTGGCCTCGCCGGGCTTTGAATTCCGCAACGCTGGGCGGCAATCGCAAGTCAGCATCGTCAACGGCGACATCGAGCGGGTCGAAAACTTCACCTTTGTCGGCACGCCGTTGCAGGCGGGCAAGTTCACGATCGGCCCGGTCGAACTGTACCTGGGCGGTCAGGTCGTCGCGCGCACGCCGGCGGTCGAGGTCGAGGTGGTGAGCCAGGCCGACGCGGTCGGGCCTGCGGTCAGCGCGGACCAGGTCGGCGATCTGCGCCGCTACGCGGGCCAAGCGGCGTTTGTTCGGCCGGTGTTGAGCCAGCCCAGCCCGGTGGTTGGCGAACCGGTTATTCTGACTTATGAACTGTACTGGAGTCGCAACACCCAGATTAGCGGGGTGCGCGAGACCAGTGCGCCCAAGTACGGGGGGCTGGACGCTTTTGACCTGCTCAAAGAGCGACCGGAGCCCGAAGCGGTGCAGATCGGTGGCCGCGTCTATCAGCGCACCATCACCCACCGCGTGCTGCTGACCCCTGCGCAGCCTGGGCCAGTGCGCTTGGACGGTCCAGGCTTTCGCCTCGACATCGGCGACTTTTTTGAGTCGCGCGCCGCCAAGATTGCCGCCTCGCCGGTCATGCTGACCGTTCGACCCGTGCCCGAGGCCGGCCGGCCACCCGGTTTTGACCCCAACAGCGTCGGCAGCCTGCGCGCGCGCGCCACGCTCTCGGTCGGTGGCACCAGTGGGCTGACCCACAAGGTCAAGGTCGCAGAGCGCCTGCTGCTACAATACGAGGTCGCCGGCGAGGGCAATCTATTGAATTTGCGAGCACTTGCTCCACCTGCCGTCGATGGCATGACCGTGGAACCGTTGCCGACCCGCGCCACCGATGGCGTCAAGCAAGGCGAGCGGGGCACATCGGGGCAGCGGACCTGGCAATACGTGTTGAGCTTTCAGCG
>CAXRHS010000776.1:0-2180 GCA_964230235.1 Myxococcota bacterium | reverse complement strand
GACCTCGTCGATCACCAGCAGATGCCGCAAGGCAACCGCCGCCCGCAAGTGCGCATGGTTGACCTGGAGCGCCGCTAGCAGCAATTGATCGACCGTTCCCACAGCGATAGCTGACGCTAGGAATTGCTTGGGCTGCTCCGCCGACCAACGCGACGCACTCTGTGGCCAGCCTGGCGTTTCCGGCCACAGGACTTCATACCCAGCTAGCCGCTGGCCCGCATCCGCATCGACCCTGAGGTAGCCCGGGACGGCCAAAACCACCGGAGGCTTGGCTGGCCCATCGCCAAAGGCCCTGTGGACCAGGTCATCCATGCGCTTGTGCAGTTGGGTCGCTGCGGTGCGGGTGGGCAGCGCAAAGTACATGCCGTCGACCAGCCCTGCGGCGTGGAGCCGAATAAAGCGGGCAAAGGCCGCTTCCGTCTTGCCTGAACCTGTCTCCGCCTCGGCGATCTCGACTGAGCCCGGCGCCGGCAGTGGCGCCTTGGCCACTACTTCCTGAATCCCGCGCGCGGCAAAGCTGGTGAGCCCTGCAAAACTGCAGTCGCGGTCGGCCAACGCGGCACGCGCGTTTGTCGGGTCCAGGTGCAGTGCACGCACCGCCTCGCTGGCCTGGGCCCGGCTGTATGCCGCGCGGTCTTGACCGTTCTCGCTGAACGCGAACCAGCGCATGTCCGAGCCCAGCCAGTCGGCCAGCACCACGACGCCGGCGAAGGCGTGGTGAAACGGCGCGCTTTTGGGGAGCGGCGGGCCTTCGTTCCACGCGGCTGGAAACCACAGGCGGCTCGCCGCAACCAGGGCGGCAATCCCCGCCATGGGGTCGCGGCCCGCTCGTGGTTGCCAAAGCTGGTAGTTCATGGGCTCTGTCAGGGCCGGCTCGCCATGGTGACTGATCGATGCAATGAGGAGGTTGATCGTCTCGTCTTCGCCGCCATCCCAACCGTCCAGGCCCGACAACCCGCCGGGACCGTAGAGCATGGCGCAGCCGTCCGGACAGTTGTCCAGCACCGCCCGCACTTCCTTGACATGGCCAGCGGTCTGCAATGGCCGCTCAAGCGCCTTGTCCTGAAACCCGTGATTGAACTTGCCAATGTCATGCAATGCCGCAAGCACGCACAACCGCGCCACCGTCACCGCATCCAATTCGGCCCGGCCAGCTAGCGTGGCCAAGCGCTTCCCGAGCAGAGTGCGCGTCAGCAGCGCCTCACACACCATTGCCACGTCACAGCAATGATCAGCCAGCGGGTGCCACGTTTGCACCGGCCAAACGCCGCGTGGGTGCAGCTTGCCCCAGAACTGTCGGTCGGGAATGGATCCGCGCATGGCGAACTCGCTCCGCTGCTGCGGACAGGGCGATATTCGCTGCGGGCAGGTTCGCTGTCAATGCTTGTCAAGCGTCAATGACGACCCTGCCGTGCACGGGCCGCGACACTCGCCTGCAGGCCGCAGCTTGAGCAATTTGCCCACCTTTGGTGCGTGGGCTGCGAAGACTCGCGCGACGGCAAGTGTAGCAGCCGCGAGTTTGCCGCCGCCCTCGAACTGTTCGCCCCGCTACTGATACGCTCCGGCCGCCCACTTCTTGCCGCCGCTGCAGACGGCGCCGTCGGCAAGCTTGGGGTGCGCGCACTGGCCCTTGGCGCCGCCGACATCGGACCGGCGTTGGGTGTGCTGGATCTCAGCGCGCAAGTCGCGTACAACAATCGGCGGGGCCAATGCAGGCTCCGCGAGGCTCGCGCAGGTTTGAGCGCGCCCCGCACGGAGGGCGACCCCGGTGCCAAGACCTGTGAGCCTGCGCGGCACACCGACGCGGCGCTTGCAGCGGAGGCCAAGCGCGCGGCAACGGGCCCAGCTGGGGCGCAGCGGATGGAGTTCGCGTTTGGATCCGGAATTTTGGCAGGGGATTGCCGTGACCCGCTTGCTGATGCATCTCGTGAGAATGTGGCCGTATTGCCTGTTGGCGCTGGCGCCGATCGTGCCCGCACCAGCGGCAGCCCTGAACCTGGCAGTCAGCTACTTCGACAACCAGACCGGCGACCCCAATTGGCAGCCCCTGAGCAAGGGACTCGCCGACATGCTGATCACGGACCTGGCCGCCACCGAGGGGCTGGTGGTCGTCGAGCGCGCTCGGCTGCAAGCGGTCATGGACGAGCTCGCGCTGGCCAAGAGCCCGTTCGTCGACCCGG
>CAXRHS010000775.1:0-4764 GCA_964230235.1 Myxococcota bacterium | reverse complement strand
CTGGTCGTCCAATACGAGCCAATGCCGCGCTCCCACGCCGCCAGCTGGATGTTCTGGATGGCGCACGCGCAGGCGGCATAGTCTTCTTTCTGCCGCTCGGCATCGGCGCCGGCCAGCGCCTGGCGCACCGCAATGGCGCCGCCCGCGCCGTGCAGGATCCCGGCGATCTTGTCGGTCTGGGCGCGGGCTTTTTCTGGTGGGACGTCGTTGCGCGCCGCCAATCCGCGGCCGACCGCGGCAAGCAGCGCCGGCAGCGCCCGGTGCGGCACCACCGTAAAGCGCCAGGGCTCGGTGAACTTGTGGTTGGGGGCCCAGGTCGCCAGCTCGACCAGCTCGGCCAGCGTGCGGTCTTGCACGACCTCGCCGGTAAAAAGCTTGTGCGACCGCCGCGTGGCTATCGCGGTGCTCACGTCCATGGGTGCCCCGAAAAGTTGGTCTAGATATTGCGGCGGCGGACCTGGACTTCGTAGGTCATGCGCCCCTGCTTCTGCTGGCCGCGGGTCAAGGTCAGCACGCCCAGGTGCAGTTGCGCGATCTTGCCCGTCGCCATTTGGATGGCGACCCGGTCCTGGTCGTGGACCTGGGTGATCACGCAATAGCCCAGCGCCGGGTGCTGCAAGGCGTCACCGACGTGCAACTGCGGCATCTCTTCGGGTTCGAGCAGCCGCGACGGCATCGCCTCCATCGCCAGGCGGCCCGAGCGCACCGGGTCCGCGTCTGCGGTCACGATGTTGACGGCGACGTCCATCCACCGCCACAACCCCGAGTCGTAGTCGATGTGGCGGCGCAGCGTGATGTCATCAAAGGTCTGGCCGGCGATCTCGACCGACCCCGAGACCGCCTCTTCGAGCAGGCCGCCGACCGTGCGCTCCCCGCACAGCAGCACCACCCGCGCCGCGATGTCCTTGCTGCCGTTCTTGTGCGAAAACGCAATCTTGAGCGAGCCGATCAGCGACCAACCGCTGATGGTGTCGATCTCGCCGAACTCGCCGTTGGGCTGCAGCGGCCGCACCAGGGCGTCGCGCACCTGACCGGTACAGTCGAACCAGCCGCAGTCGATGCGGTAGTTGTCGGCCAATTGGCGCAGCGAAGCCACCAGCGGCACGCCGGGTGGAACCTCGCCGACAAAGCGCCGGCCTTCGCGGGTTTCGGTAAAAATCATCGCAAGCTGCTTTTGGCCGGCCGCGCCGCCGCGGTGGACCCGAGGGGAAGGGGGGACCACACAGGCGAGCGCGCAAGCCGGCGGTCCCCGGCGCGGCGGACGCTATGCAAGCGGCCGCACGCTGTCAAATTGCGGCAGTGTCTGGGCTGGTCAGCGCCGCTCTGCCGGCGCGAGCGGCGGGACCACATCGGCAACCGCAGCGCACACCGCCAGTTCGTGGGGCCCCAGGCTGGCGCGGTCTGGCGCGCGATCAGGGCCCGGCGGCCACCACGAGAACGGGTCGATCGCAAAACAGCGCCGCCCTTGCAGCACCGAGCCCAACTCGCGGCCCAGTTCGAAGCGGACAACGGCAGCGCCAGCCGGCCGGCCGTCGGGCCACCAGATCGGCGAACCGGCACGCAACGCGGTTCGGTCGCTGGCCGCGCTGCTGAGCATCCCCAAGATGCCCGCGCTGGCGGACACAGCCCCGTCGGCCACCCGTACACGGAACACGCCGCAGCGGTCGCGGGTCGCGTACAGTGTGCCAGCGGGCAACGGCGTGGCGCCTGCTACTGGCCACAGTTCAACGCTCATCTGCTTGTCGCGCAACAGCAATTCGCCGTCGCCCAGCCACAACCGCGCGCCCGCATTGGACCATTGGTCATCCGCTCGGGTCGCCGCGATGGGCAGTTGTGAAGGTTGGTAACGGTCGCCGAGCGCCGCCGCGGCCACCGCCACCGCGGTCAAGAAGGTGTCGGTGCGCACGCCGCGCCAGTGCCGGCCGCCGCCAGCATCAGCGACCGGCGGACCCACGGGCGTCCCCGGCCGCAACCACAGCCCGGTACCGTTGGCGTGCTCGACCGCAAGCGGCGCGGTCAGCACCTCTTGTGCCTCGGCTTTGCGCACCCACAGCCACAGGTCCAGGCCCTGCGCACCGGCGAACGCCTTAGCGCAGTGATCGCCCGCGGCGGTTGGGTCGTGCGGACTCACCGCCAGCCAGCCGCCGCGCTCGCCGCGCACCCGCAGCCAGCGCCGCGGACCGTCGTCGCGGGCGGTCGGATCGTGGGCGATCCAGGCATCGCCATCTGGCGCGGTCGCCAAGCGCACCCGCGGCCCGACTGCGACGAAGGTGGCAACCTGCGGCTCGCCGTGCAGCGGGTACGGATCGCGGCCCCATTGCGCCGCACCGCACGCGCCGCACCAGGACGACAACGCCAGCACGGCCAAGGGCTCAAACGTATGACGCAAACGCGACAAAAGCGGGGCCCAGGGCTTGCGGGTACGGGTCATGGCTCGCAGACTACCAGCATGGAAACGCCCGGCCCAGCCCCCACCGTCGCCACCGACTCCGCCACAAACCCCAATAGCAAAGGCGTGTTGCACGCCATGACCGTCGATGTCGAAGACTGGTTCCATGTGCTGGAGGCCAAAGAGGCACCGCAGCCCGCTCAATGGGCCCAGCAGGAGTCGCGGGTCGCCGCCAACACCTTGCGCTTGCTCGACCTGTTTGACCGCTTTGGCGTGCGCGCCACGTTTTTCTGTCTGGGCTGGGTGGCCGAGGCAGTCCCCGACCTGGTGGCGGAGATTGCCCGTCGCGGCCACGAGATCGGCTCGCACGGCCACCTGCACCAACTGATCGGCGACTTGGGGCGCGATGGGTTTGCGCGCGATCTCGACCAATCGCTGCAAGCCCTGGCCAAGGCCGGCGCGGGCTCAGTCAAGCTGTTTCGCGCGCCCGGGTTTTCGCTCGGCAAGGCCCAGGCGTGGGCGCTGCCGGTGCTGGCGTCGCGTGGCATCACCGTCGACGCGTCGATGTTCCTGGCGCGGCGGGCGCATGGCGGTTACCCGATCCACCGCAAGCGGCCGTTCGACGTGGTGCTGCCCGATGGTCGGACGCTCGTCGAAGCCCCTACCGTGCCGCTGTACCTGGGCGATCGCGCCATCCCGTTTGCCGGCGGCGGCTACTTGCGTCTGTTGCCGTGGCCGGCGCTGCGCGCCGCTTGGGAAGCGCACCAGTGGACAGGTGACCCGGTGATTGCCTACGTGCACCCGCGCGAGATCGACCCCGGCCAGCCGCGCATGCCATTGAACGCCAAGCGCCGGTTCAAGTATTACGTGGGGCTGGCGAGCACATTGCCCAAGCTGGAGCGGCTGTTTGGCAGGTATCGGTTTGGCAGCATCGGCCAGGTGGTCGCGGCGCACAGCAAGGACCATGCGCTGTATTTGGATGCGGGGGCGGTGGCCTGACAGCGTCGATCCACAAGTCTGATTTGGCCGGACTGAGCCCTTGGTTTGCCTTGCTTGCTCAGTGGGTCGCAAGCTCGCGACTTTGCAAGTCGACTCGCCGCTCCGCCTCCTGCCGAGGTCGACTGAGTTATTATTTTACAGGCCCTTACTACCCCGCAATCGCCGCCTGTAGCGTCGCCATCTGCTCGCCCACCGCCCGCGCCAAGGCCAGTTGATTGCGGCCGCGCACCAGGTTGTGGTCACCGCGGCTGGCAAATCGACTGCCATCCCAGCCGAAGTAGTTTTCCAGCAGCGCATCCGCCAGGAACCGCGCCGACAACTCCAAGCAAATGCGCAGGGTTCCGCGGGCGATAGCGTGCCGTTCCGCGTCCGTTATCCATGGCCCTGCGACACCCAAATAGCCGCGGACGGCCGCCGTGAACACTGCGGCATCAAACTGCGGCGACGGCGCGTCCTCGGCCGTGACATTGCACCACGACCGCAGTGCGTCGCCCAGCTCGATATCCAATGAACTCCACGCCATGGTGTCCAGGTCGATGACGCCGCACACCGCGTCGCCGTCCCACAGCAGGTTGGAGACCTTGAGATCGCCGTGGATGATGCGCGCCGGCAGCGACGGCACCGGGCCAAAATCGGCCCACCTGGCCTGCAGATCCGCGGCCAACGGCGCAACTTCGCTCCACAGGCGATGGGCGCGGTGCTCATCCACGGCTCGGGCCAGTTTGGCCATGTGCGCGGGGGTGTCGTGCGCCCCCGGCCGCGTGAACGCGAACACGTGGTCGATCCCGCGCAAAGCCGCATGAAAACGCCCGACCATGGCGCCGGCGGCCACGGCCTGGCCGGGGTGGTCCAGGCGATGCCGTGTCTGGCCCGGCAAGCGCGACAAGATGCGCCAGGCGCCGTGGTGCGGACTTTGCACACCATCGACCTGAACCCAGGGCCTGCCACCGCGCGCCGGCAACAGCGTCGGCACCGGCACCCCTGCCGCAGCCAGGTGCGGCACCAGGGCGGCAATGTCCAGGTTTACCTCAGGCGCAAAGATGCGGTGCAGGCGCTGCAGCACGAAATGCCGGCCGAGGGCGTAGGTGTCGTTGATGAGACCACCGGTCAGGCGCTGCACGGCAAGGGCGCTGGCTGGCAGCGGGCCATCGCCATCGTCCAGGTCGGCAAAGCCGTGCAGGACGGCGTCCAGGTTCAAGTTGGGGTCGTGGTTGGGCATGTGGGCAGCGTAGCACGGTGGGCCGGTTGGTCGAAAAGACGCCCAGCCGTTGGTTGCTCCGTCGCCCTGCGTTAGGGGCTCGCCAAAAACGTTTCGATCACTTACGAAAGGAGCGGAGCGGCGAGTCGGCTTGCAAAGACGCGAGCTTGCGACCCAC
>CAXRHS010000774.1:0-3113 GCA_964230235.1 Myxococcota bacterium | reverse complement strand
CCTCCCACGCCGAGTGGAACTACGTGCCCAAGAACCTGGTCGTGCGCATCCCCGACGGCGTGTCGTTTGAGGATGCCTCGTACACGACGCTGGGTGCCATCGCGATGCAAGGCGTGCGCACGCTCGACATCACGCTCGGCGAGCATGTCGTCGTCATTGGCCTGGGCCTTATCGGCCTGTTGGCGCTGCAACTGGTCGAGGCGTCGGGCGGCCAGGCCATCGGCGTCGACCTGGACCCGCGCAAGGTCGAGGCGGCACGCAGTCTGGGCTACAAGCACGTCATCGTGCGCAGCGACGACGTGGAGACTGCCGTGCAGGGCTGGACCCGCGGGGTTGGCGCAGACGCCGTCTTGATTGCGGCCAGCGCGCCGACCACCGACCCGCTGCACCTGGCGATCGCGCTGTCGCGCAAACGTGCGCGCCTGGCGATGGTCGGCAATGTGCCGCTGGAGATTCCGCACAAGCCCTTCTACGAAAAAGAGCTGCAGTTGCGGATGAGTACCAGCTACGGGCCCGGCCGCTACGACCCGACCTACGAACTGGATGGCATCGACTACCCGCTGCCGTATGTGCGCTGGACCGAGCAGCGCAACATGGCGTCGTTCCTGGACCTCGTCGCGGCCGGCAAGGTTCGGGTCCAACCGCTGACGACCCACCGCTTTGGGCTCGCCCAGGCTGCCGAAGCCTATGCGCTGCTCGAAGGCAAGGTACAGGGCGAGCACGCGCTCGGGGTGTTGTTTGCGATGCCCGAGGCCGAACTGGCCGCGCCAATTCCGCGGCGCGTCGATCTGCGGCCGGCGCGCAGCTTGCAGAGCGGCACTGTCCGCGTGGGCCTGGTGGGCGCGGGTACGTTTACCCGCGGCGTGCTGCTGCCGGCGTTGGCGACCGTGCCCGGCATTGCCTTTCAGGGCGTCAGCACCGCGGGCGGTGCGACCGGCGAAAAGACCGGCCAGACCCACGGTTTTCGCTATGCGACCACCGACTGGCAGCAGATTCTGAGCGACGGCGACATCGACCTCGTCGTCATCGCGACCCAACACCGTGCGCACGCGGCGATGGTGGTGGCGGCGCTGCAGGCGGGCAAGCATGTCTTTGTCGAGAAACCGCTGTGCGTGACGCGCGACGAACTGCTGCAGATTCGCGCGGCGCACGCCGCGGCCCAGGGGCTGTTGTATGTCGGCTTCAACCGGCGTTTTGCGCCCTTGTGCGTCGACACCAAGGCCCATTTCGCCGGTATCGGCGAGCCGCTGACGCTGCTGTACCGCATCAACGCCGGCTACGCGCCGCCCGGCAGCACGGTCCACCGCGAGGGCGGTCGCGTCATCGGCGAGGTCTGCCACTTCATCGACACGTTCGTGTACTTGACCGGCAAGCCGGTGCGGCGGTTGACAGCCCGCGCCAGCGCGGCGAACAACGCCGCCATCGTCAACCAAGACACGGTGTCCCTGGTGTTGGAGCACGACGAGGGGCACCTCGGTACCATCGTCTACGCCGCCCGCGGCAATCCGCTGGTGCCCAAAGAGCGCATAGAGGTCCACGCCGGGCTGCGCAGCGCGGTGCTCGACGACTTCACGGCGCTGCACCTGTACGAAGGCAGCAAGAACAAGACCCAGCGCGCGCTGCTGCAGAACAAGGGACATCGCGACCAGATGGCCGCTTTTGTCGAAGCCGTGCGCAAAGGTGGACCGGCGCCGATCGACTTTGAGACCATTGCCCACGTGACCGAACTGACCTTTGATGCCGCGGAGCAGATTGGCGGCAGCGCCCCACCAGACGACGACGCCAGCAGCGAGGACGCGTAGCGTGTGTGGCATCTACGGTCGCCTGGGTCGCCGCGACGACGCGCTGGACCAACGGGCAACGGCAACGCTGCACCACCGCGGCCCGGACGACGCCGGTGTGGTCATCGACGAACTGCGCGACACCGGTGACATCGTCGCGCTGGGCCACACCCGGCTGGCCATCCTCGACCTGACCGCAGCCGGTCACCAGCCCATGACCGACGCGCTTGGCCAGGTCGCGGTGGCGTTCAACGGCGAAATCTACAACTACCAAAGCGTGCGCAAGGCGTTGCAAGCGCGTGGCCACGCCTTTGTTTCCAATTCGGACACCGAAGTTGTGGTCCACGCCTACCTGGCCTATGGCGACTCGTGCCTGGACCACCTGGAAGGCATGTACGCGCTGGCCGTGTGGGACCGGCGCCACCAGCGCTTGCTCCTGGCGCGCGATCCGAGCGGCATCAAGCCCTTGTACTGGCGAGGGGGCTCGCCAGACCTGCTCGCCTTTGCCTCTGAAGCCAAGGCACTGCTGGTCGACCCGCGCGTGGACCGCAAGCCAGACGTCGCCGCGCTGTGCGGGTATCTCGCGTACTTGTACGTGCCGACGCCGCGAACGGCGTTCGACGGACTGCACGCACTGCTGCCCGGCCACAAGTTGGCGTGGCACCGCGGGCGCATTGCGGTCGAGCGGTTCCACCGCTACGCGGCGGCGCCCAAGCGACCCCCGCAGTCGCTGGCGGCCGCAGCAAGCGATCTGGAGACGCTGCTCGACACCGTCGTTGGCGAGCACATGCTGGCCGATGTGCCGGTGGGCGCGTTCTTGTCGGGCGGCATCGACTCCGGCTTGCTGGTGGCGATGATGGCGCGCCGCAAGCGCGACCGCGGCGACCGCGAGCCGCTGCGCACCTACACCGTCGGTTTTGGCCGCGAAGGCCACCGCTGGGACGAGGTCGACCGCGCCGCACGGCTGGCCAGCCACCTGGGTGTCACCCACGAAGTGGTTCGCATCGACGCCACGGCGGCCGCGCAGCGCTTTGTCCATGTCGCCCAGCAGTTTGACGAGCCGTTCGCCAACCCGACCGCGTTGGTACACGACGCCCTGTGCGAAGGCGCCCGCCGCGAGGTGACGGTCGCGGTCGCTGGCGACGGCGGCGACGAGGCGTTCGCAGGCTATCCGCGCCACCGCGCGACCCAGGTGCTGCGGGTATGGCAACACCTGCCGGCGCGGCTGCGCTCGGCGCTGGGCGCGCTCGAACGGCGCCTGCCCGAGCAGGCCGAGGCAGTGCCCCTTTTGCGGCAGGTGCGGCGCTTCGTCCGCACCGGCTCGGTGTCGCT
>CAXRHS010000773.1:0-3257 GCA_964230235.1 Myxococcota bacterium | reverse complement strand
GCGGCGGCGGCGGCGGCAGCCCGCCGCTCGCGGCGTCGGGCCAGCTCGGCCGCGGCAACACCATTGCCGGATCGCTGCCCGGCCCGGTGGTCGGGGTCAGCGGCGCTGTGCGGGTGTTCGCCGGCAGCAACGCCACCTGTGCCGTCGACAAAGACGGCCAGGCATGGTGTTGGGGGCAGAATGCCAGTGGCCAGCTCGGCGACGGCAGCAAGGTCAACGCGACCACGCCGGTCCAGCCCAAGGGCCTGCCGGCAGCACGCGCCAGTGCGCTCGGCACCGCGCACCCCTGCGCGCTGAGCGTGGCCGGCAAGGTGTATTGCTGGGGTCTGAACTCGTTCGGCCAACTCGGCAGCGGCGACAAGGCGGCGACCGTGGTGCCGGTGCAGGTCGCTGGTTTGACAGGCGTCATCAGCATTGCCGTGGGCAGCTCGCACAGCTGCGCCGTGCAGCAAGACGGCAAGGTCACGTGCTGGGGCGACAACGCACAGAAACAGATCGGTCAAGCTACTGGCACCCAGGCGTCGCTGCCGCAGGTCGTTGCGACCGTGGCGGGCGCGGATGCGGTCGCTGCTGGCACCCAACACACCTGTGCACTGTTGGGCAGCAACGTGCGCTGCTGGGGCAACAACCCGGACGGCCAGCTGGGCAACAATGCGACCAGCACGGCAGGCACGCTGCCGGTCGACGTCGGCGGCCTGTCCGATGCCGTCGGCGTGTGGGCGGCCGGCAACACGACTTGCGCGCTGCGGCAAAGCGGCGCGGTGCACTGCTGGGGCGCCAATGCCAGCGGGCAGCTGGGTTCGGCGGCGGCGGTGGCGGTGACGGTTCCCAAGGCAGCCAGCCTCGCGCCATTCGTGCGCGACCTTGGCTTGGGTGGGTCCGACAGCTGCGCCGTGCTGCAAGATGGCGCGGTGTGGTGCATGGGTGACAACGCCGCCGGGCAACTCGGTACCGGCGGCACCGCGGCCAGTGCCGTAGCGGTGCGGGTGTATGGCACGGCGCTGGGGCCGTGGGGCGCACCGACCGGCGCCAGCTGCACGGCCAACGCGCAATGCGGCGACGATGGCAACGCCTGCACGGTGGCGCAGTGCAACCTGACAACCGGCAAGTGTGTTCAGGTGCCCGGGGCCGACGGCTTTGGCTGCGCGGTGGGCGAAGTGTGCACGGCGGGCAGCAAGTGCAGCGCTGGCAATTGCGCCGCTCAGCCGTTGGTCTGCAATGATGGCGTGGCTTGCACCATCGACGCGTGCGCGCCGCAGGCGAGCCTGTGTCTGGCGATCCCCAATGGCGGGGTGTGCGGGCTGTGACGGCGGTGCCACCAGCCGCGGATCGTTGCTGCCGGCCCGACCGCGCAGCTGATCCGGCGTGCAAGTCGAACCCGGCGCCCGCGCACGAGGCCGCGGCCAAGGCAGCGTCAACAAAGCCCAATTGGGCGGAAGGATTGAACGAAGGCGCCTGTTAGCGCGGGCGGGGCGGGTTTGTTTACGGCACGGAACTTCGGTAGTTGAGAGCGCGAAAGTGGCCGCGCACCGTCACGATCGCGCTGTTGCCGGAGGGGTCGGCGGGCTGCGGGGGCGAGGTGGCGCAACCTGCCACTGGTTGGCGACAGTAGCGGCCACCTGGCGAGTCATATCATTTCCACCTAAGGGCCCGTAAAAAATCTCCTCGATTTTCTACGTTGGCCCACTGCTTGCTTGGTGGGTCGCAAGCTCTCGACTTTGCAAGTCGATTCACACGGGCCGACCATCGTGCGAACGGCACTGTGCTCGCGGACCATCCATAGCGCCCGCACCGATCGCCGGCCGACCGCCTTCGCGGACGGCCCGGGCCCGCGTCCGTCCGCGGAGGCGGACGGAGTCATGATAGCCCGCCATTTTCAATGGCCGGGCATGGTCCGGCGTGCACTGAAATGATAAGAAACCATCAATGGCAACAACCGCGTTGTGAGTGGGCCACCAGATCCGATCACACTCGCCGCACTACACCCGCTTGCGGCGTACCGGGCTGTCTGCGTGCCGAGCACAGTGGTGCTGGCTGCGTCAACCGTGACCGGCGGGGACTGGCCAGCGGCGTCTCCGTCCGACACGCCATGCCCTTGGGCATCAGCAATCAACCCACCCGCATCTGGAGCGCCCGGTCCGGGCTCAGGCTGCGAGGCGGCCGTATCGGCGACTGCGGGCAATTCGGCCTGCCCAACATCGTCGACGACCTCGCCAGTGCAAGCCTTGCTGTCATTGCAGGTGATCGCCGTGCCCGCCTTGCACGCGCCCGCGCCGCAGACGTCGCCGCTGGTACAAGCGTTGTTGTCGGTGCAGGTCGCGGAATTGTGGAGGTAGACACAGCCGCTGACGGGGTTGCAGGAGTCGTCGGTTTTCTACGGGCCCTCAGTCCGCACGCCGATACCAACTCTTGACCAGGCCGGTTGGCCAGGTCTGGGTTCTCTCGTGGTGCCAGCGCTGGTCGGCGTCGAGCGGTCCGAACAGCGGAATGCCTTGACCGATGAGCACTGGAATGCGGGTCAACACCATCGCATCGACCAAACCAGCGCGCAGCAACGTCTGAATGGTCAGGCCCCCGTCGACGTACACGCGCCTTTGGCCTCGCGCCGCGAGATCCTCAAGCAAGTCTGCCTCGCCCAGCGCAGTGAAGCGCACTGTCTTGGGGCAACCGACCGGCGCTTCGGTCTGGCTGCGGCTCCACACAGCCACCGGCAAATCTCCGTAAATCCAAGGGTATCCGGCGGCAAGGAAGCCGATGGCGGTGTCAAAGGTGTTGCGCCCGAGCAGCACGCCGTCGATGCTGGCGTGGAACTCAGCCCAGCCGTAATCCTCGCCCTCCTGTGGGTCACCGAGCCAGTCGATGCCTCCGTCCGGCCGGGCAATAAAGCCGTCGAGGCTGGTGGCGATGTACACGACGGTTTCGACGCGCGGCATGGCAAGCCTCCCAGCGCTGCGAGCCGAATTTGCTCGCGCGCCGCCACAGTGCCAGAGGCTACGCTGACTGTCGAGCCAGGGATCCAGGTCCGCGTGCCTGTCGCGAAACGGGGTCTGCGGCGAATCGGCGCTGACCAGGCATCCGGCCCCAGACCGCGGGCAGGGCTATCGCAAGAAACCGCCTGACCCTGCTCCTGGCCCTGAGCCTGACCCTGCCCGCCGCCACCACGGCCGCCCGTGCAAGGCTGGCCCCGGCGGCGGCTATGCCTCAATGTCAGGCAGAGCGCGAGCCTGCGTGGTCAGGGCCGGTCTGCTGCCAGCATT
>CAXRHS010000772.1:0-3256 GCA_964230235.1 Myxococcota bacterium | reverse complement strand
AACCTGCATCACTTTCGCCATCGTCCGCGCGACGCGGCGCTGCTGGTCGGCATCCTTTTGGTCCACACGGCCGTGCTGCGGGCCATCGTGGCGCTGGCGCCTGCGCTGGCCGAACTGCACGACACCTTGAGCGCCGGTCTGCTGCTGGCGGTCCTGCCCCACGCACTGGGACCTTCGCTGGCATCGCTTTTCGTGCGTCCGTTGACCGCGGCGCCGTTTACCATTTTGTGCGCGACGGTCGCCGGGCTGATGGTCCACAACGCGCCGTTGGGTGCCACGGATGGCGGACTGGTCGCGACCACTGCGGTGGCGGCACTGGTGGTCGGTCTGGCCGGGGTGCATGCGGCGCGGCGGTTTCGGCAGCGTGCTGACTTGGTCGTAGGCGCGCTCGTGACCAGCGCGGCTGGCGGGCTGACAGCGGTCGCCTTTGGCCTGATGACCAGCGAACCGAGCGCAGGTTGGGTGGACGCGCGCCTGGTGTGGCTGACCGGCCTGGGGGTGGCGAGCGGCCTGCTGTGCTACCTGTTGCTGAGCGCGCTTACTCCAGTGTTCGAGTCCGTGTTCAACCGGCTGACGGACATCAAGCTGGTCGAGCTGGCGTCCATGAACCATCCGGCCCTGCGGCTGCTGGCGACCGAAGCGCCTGGCACTTTTACCCATAGCGTCATGGTCGGCAACCTCGCGCAAGCGGCGTGTGACGCGATAGGCGCAAACGGACTTTTGGCCCGCGTCGGCGCTTACTACCACGATCTAGGAAAGACCAAGGCTTCTCGCTACTTTGCCGAGAACCAGTCTGGCGAAAACCCGCACGACAAGCTCAAGCCACATCTTTCGGCGCTCATCATTCGCGCCCATGTCAAAGATGGCATTCGCATTCTGCAGGACTACCGGTTGCCCGACGAGATCATCGACTTCGTGCCGCAGCACCACGGCACCAGCCTGATCGCCCACTTCTACCACCGGGCGCAGCGCGAAGCGGTGTCAACCGGCGAAGAGGTCAACGAAGCCGATTTTCGCTACCCGGGCCCCAAGCCACAGCGGCGCGAAACGGCCATCTTGATGCTGGCCGATGCGGTCGAGGCCGCCGCCAAGGCGTTGCCCGAACCCAATCCGCTGCGCATCGCCGCGCTGGTCAAGAAGATCGTCGCCGGCAAGCTGGAAGATGGCCAGTTTGAAGAGTGCGACCTGACGCTGCGCGAGCTGGCGCTGGCCGAAGCCGCGTTTGCGCGCACCTTGGTCGGCATTCACCATGTCCGCCCGGTCTACGCGCCGCCAGTCGCGCCCAGCGGCCGACAGGAGGCGGTGTCCACCGGCGACAAGGAGCGCGACCGCGACGAACTCAAGCGCGTGGCGTACCTGGCCGACGGCGGCGTCGGCACCCGCAACCGTCCGACGGTGTCGAACGACCCCACCCAGAACCAGCACATCGAAGCGATGGAACGGGCTGCAACCCAACCTGCGGTCCCAACCGACGACCGCGAGTTGCCCAACTGATGCCGGTCCACGTCGACAACCGCCACCCCAGACTGCGCGTCAGCAAGTCGGCGCTCGCGGGCCTTTTGCGCGCCCACTTGCGCGTGCTTGGCCGGCCGCGCGGCGTCGTCGACGTCAGCCTGGTCGAGGACCGCGAAATCCATGCCTTGAACCTGCAATGGCGCGGCGTGGACGCCCCGACCGATGTGCTCAGTTTCGCCTTTGACGAGGCCGAGGGGCCGGCAGGTCCAGTGGACTTGTTGGGCGACCTCATCGTGTCGCTCGACACCGCCGACCGCCAGGCCGAGGCGATGCGCCGCCAATTTCGGCTGGCCGATTACGCCCTGTGGCACGAGGTGGCGTTTCTGGCCACCCACGGGCTGTTGCATTTGCTCGGCCACGACCACCAGCACGCCGCCCAGGCCGCCCGCATGGAGGCCTTGGAGCGGCAACTGCTGGCGGCAACGACCACCGCGCCTGTTCACGAACTGGACCGCAGCGACCACGGGCTCTAGCCGCCGCGGTGCGGGTGCCCAGTTCAGGCCGTGGGGCGCAGGCACAATAAGGGCCCGTGCAAAAACAAGTCGATCGACACGATCGCGGAGCGGAGCGGCGAGTCGACTTGCAAAGTCGCGAGCTTGCGACCCAATTGGCGAGCAACGTGCCAACGTGGAAAATCGAATAGATTTTACAAGGGCCCTAACGATGCGAAGGCAGCGGCGGTGCGCTGCAGGCGCTGTGCCGCGCAGACCTGCGCAATGGCTGTGACAGGTGCGCGATTCGGGGTTCGCACGCCGCGGATCGGCTACTTGCCGCACCACGGCGCAGCAACCTTGCACTGCGCCTGCGCCGCAGAAAACCCATAACAGCCATCGGGCTGCGACTCGAGCGCGGACGCCGAAAACAGCAGCTTGCCGCTGACCATGCTGGCCTGTTCGGCGTGCGCGGCGTTGGCCGTGGCATCTACCAGCGTGCGGTCGGTTTTCTCAAGGTCCATGTGATACAGGATTTGCGTGCCGGGCTCGTCACCGACCCAGCGGTACTTGAGCGGGCCAAAATCGTAGGCGTGCGGGCCGGTGACAACCCGCAACTCATCCAATGCGCCCGAAAATACCTGACCAGGGTCGTCCTTGTGCAAGGGTATCGCACCGACGACGCCCATCGTCTGCGGATCGAACCACGGCTTGGCGCCGAGCTTGGTCAGCGCGGTCGTCGATTCGACGACCTTGCCGCCGTCGACGCGCAGCTGCATCTTGTTCGACTTGTCATTGAGCGCGCAGCGCAAATGATGCCACTTGCCCGCCTGGATCGGGTCTGCGCCTTGCGCGGCGACGGTCTGGGTGACGACTGGTCCCGGAAGACTGTACACGCACACGGGATACCAGGCGTTCTTGTCGCCATCGCGCGCAATGCTCATGGTCATGGCTGGCGACTTTCCTGCAGCGTCCAACACCGAGATCGCCACCACCGTGTGTACCGCGCCAGCTTTGTCGGTCTTGACCGGCAGCTTGTCGGACCGGAACCAGAACTCGACTGAAAATCCGTTCTTGCTTTCTGCCAGGACCTTGTCGATGCTCTTGACCTGGGTATTGGGCACCACTACCAGCGCGTTGTCGTTGTTGACGGTCCACGCCCGCCGCCGCTGACAGTCCGCGCAGCCGCCGCAGTAGTTCGCGGCCTTGTCGTCGCACTGCTCGTTGCCCTCCAGCTTGCCGTTGCCGCAGCCGACCTGCGCGACCTGGGCTTGCTGCACCTTGGCGTCCAGCGGTGCTGCATCCATCCG
>CAXRHS010000771.1:0-3751 GCA_964230235.1 Myxococcota bacterium | reverse complement strand
TCAAGGCGTCGACAGCCGTGGTGCAGGGCAACCGCAACCGCCACGGCAAGGTGCTGTGGACCGAGGCCGGCGACGGTGAGCCGATCACGCTGTCCGCGCTGCCGAGCGACGGCGGCGAGGCCGGTTGGGGCGCGCGCACGGTGGAATTGCTGCGCGACCGGGTCAAGCTCAGCCAGATCGCGGTGTTCTACCGCACCAACGCCTGCTCGCGGGTGCTGGAAGACGCGATGCGGCGGTTTCGGCTGCCCTACGTGCTTTTGGGCGGCATGAAGTTCTACGAGCGCGCCGAGGTCAAAGACGCGCTCGCCTGGTGTCGCCTGCTGGTCAATCCCGACGACTCCGCGGGCTTCTTGCGCGCCGTGACCAGCCCCAAGCGCGGCATTGGCGATACGTCGCTCGACGCCATTCAGGCCCATGCGGCGCGCGCCAACTTGTCGGTTCCGGCGGCAGCCCAAGACCTGCTGCGGCGCGGCGAAGGCGGGCGCAACCGCGACAAGCTGGCCGCCTTCTTCAAGCTGGTCGACGGCATGCGCGACGGCCTCGACCACCTGCGCGCCAACCAGATCGGCGAGCGGGTGCTGGAACTGTCGGGCCTGCGCAAGGCGCTCAAAGAAGAGGGTTCGCCCGAGGCGCAGGACCGCCTGGAAAACCTGCAGCAGCTGCTGGCGGCGATGAGCGAGCACGCCGACTCGGCCGACGAGCCGACGCTGCGCAGTTTCTTGGAAAACGTGGCGCTGGTGGCCGATGTCGATGCGCTCAACGCCGACAAAGAGCGCCTGGCACTGATGACCATGCACAGTGCCAAGGGCCTGGAATTCGACGTGACTTTCGTAGTTGGCTTGGAAGAAGGCCTGTGCCCGCACGCCAACGTGGTCAATGAGTCGGCGCGCGACGGCCGCGATCTCGAAGAGGAACGGCGGCTGCTGTACGTGGCGATGACGCGGGCGCGCCAAAAAATGCACCTGAGCTACGCCAAACAGCGCCGCCGCTTTGACGGTCTGGACATGCCGACCCAGCCCAGCCGGTTCTTGCAGCAGGTTCCCAAGGAATTCGTGCAGGTCGAACGGGTCCACGATTGGCGATCGGCGTCCTCGTGGGGCGCCGGCAGTGTGGTGGCGCGGCCAAGTGTCGCACCGGCGACCCGCACCGGCGCCTGGGGCCAGCCGCGGCCGACGCCGCTCACCGGCAGCCTGCTGTCGCCGCACCAGCGCGCGGCCGAGTCAGGCGACGACGTACCCGTCATCGACCGCAGCGAGGCGGTTGGCGGCTTTGCGGCTGGGGGCAGAGCGCGGCACGCGCGCTTTGGCCTTGGCCAGGTGCTCGACGTCGCCGGGTACGGCGGCGAGGCACAGATTACCGTGAATTTTCCGGGCTATGGCGTCAAGAAAGTCATCGCCCGCTATCTATCGCCTGCTTGAGGTCGCGATGGCCACCTTGACCCTGCGCCACTTTGCCGCCGCCAAGGAACTGGCCGGCTGCGAGACCGAACCGCTGGACTGGACCGCTGGAACCGTTGCCGACCTGAAGGCGGCGCTGGCTGCCCGCGGGGGTCGCTGGACCTTTCTGGCTGCGTGTTCCCGCTACGCCCGCGACGATGAATTCCTGCGCGACCGTGACCCTTTGCAGCCCGGTGACGAAGTGCTGGTGTTGCCGCCCGCGTCCGGTGGCACCATGCGGGCCACGCTGGTCGAAGCACCGATCGAACCCGGCGCGGCCGAACGGTTGGTCGAGTTGGACGGCACCGGCGGCATCGCCACCTTTGTCGGCACCGTGCGCAAACAGAGCCGCGGCTTGCAAGTGGTGCACCTGGAGTTCAGCGCCTACCCGCCGCTTGCCATCAAAGAGCTGGATGCGATTTGCGGCGAGGCGATCGCCCGCTTCGACCTGGTGGACGCCCGCGCCATCCACCGGCTTGGCCTGGTGCCCATCGGCGAAGTCGCAGTGGCGATTGCCTGCGCGGCACCGCACCGGGCAGCGGCCTTTGACGGCTGCCGCTACATCATCGACGAACTCAAGCAGCGCGTGCCGATCTGGAAGCGCGAAACCACCACCGACGGCGCGGTGTGGGTCGGCAGCACCCCGTGAGCCAGCAACCGCGCGCGGTGGCCGCGCCGCCCTTGCCTGCCCGCGTTCAGCCCGGCGAGATCGAGGCGTATTGCCGCGATCGGGGCCTGTGGCCGCTTTTGGGCGCGGACGAGGCAGGCCGCGGTCCGTTGGCTGGGCCGGTGGTCGCCGCCGCCGTCCTTTTGAACGACGACGCGGCCTTTTTGGGGGCGGGTCTGGCCGGCTTGGACGACTCCAAAAAGCTGACCGAGGCGACGCGCGAAGCGTTGGTGCCGGCCATCGAAGCGGCAGCGCTCGGTTTGGCGGTGGAATTCGCTGACGTGGACGAGATTGCGCAGCACAACATCCTGGGCGCTTCGCTGCGCGCGATGGCGCGGGCCGCGCGGCGCGCAGTGGCGATGGCCGTGGCTGCGGGACATCCGCAGACAGCGCTGTGGGTCATTGACGGCAACCAGGCGTTGCGCGACGCCCACGACGTGCGGCAGATGCTGGTCGTGCAAGGGGACGGCCGCTCGCGGGTCGTCGCCGCGGCGTCGGTGCTGGCCAAAGTGGCCCGCGACCGCCACATGCAAGAACTCGACCTGCGCTTTCCCGGCTATGGCCTCGCGCGCCACAAGGGGTATCCGACACCGGATCACCTGGACGCCGTGCGCAGACTCGGGCCCAGTCCTTGCCACCGCCTGGGCTACGCGCCGGTGGCGCAGGCGGCCCGCCAGCTTGGCCTGTTTGGCTGATCGACCCGCATCTGAAGCGCGGGCCCGCAAAGCCGCCGACCGGGCCTTGGGCCAGCGCGGCGAAGCGGTGGCGGAAGCGACGGCGTGCACCCGCGGCTGGCAGCCCTGGCAGCGCAACGCGCGCGTGGACGGCGCCGAAGTCGACCTCGCGATGCTGCGGCAGCGCGATGGCAACATCGAGTTGCTGGTCGCCGAGGTCAAGACGTCGCGCGCGCCCATCCATGACCCCGTCCGGCGCTGGCCGCCGCGGCGACAGCAGCGGTTGTGGCGGGCGGCGGAACAGCTGGGCGAGGCGTGCCGCGCGGAACGGGTCGAGGTGGCGTTGATTGCGGTGGTCTTGCAGGCCGACCGCGAGACGGTGACGTGGTGGCAGGTTGAGGCGCCGGCTGATCTGCGCTAGCCGATTCCGAGAGTTCTCCGATTGATCAGACCCTTAGCCGGTCGCAGCCACCGTCGTCACCCGCCCCAACCGCTTCTGCAGCACCGCATCGAGCGCGTCGTCATCGAGCGCCGCGCCCGCCCGCAGCGCGTCCAACCCGGCCTCGAACACCGCCCGCACCAGCACCTGCGGCGCGGCGTCGCGCGACGAAAACGCCTCGAAGTCCGGAACTTGCCGCGGCAGCAAGCTCGGCGACCGCGTCACCACCCACTGCCATGCCGCGGCCAGGATCGCGCCGCGTCGCCGCCGATCGGGCGCGTCAAAGCGCACGGTCACGTGGATGCGCCGCTGCATCGCCGAATCGAACTGATGCGGCCCGCCGGCGATCAGCAGCACAAGACCTGAGAAATTCTCGATTTCTTGCAGCAGGTGGTTGCGCACGGTGTTGGCGTAGCGGTCGTTGGCGCTGTTGGCGGCGACATGCCGCGAAAACAGGTCATTGGCATCCTCGACCAGCAGCGCCGCCCCCGCCGCGGCCGCCTGGCTGAACATCTGGCTGATGCGCTGCTCGGTT
>CAXRHS010000770.1:0-15295 GCA_964230235.1 Myxococcota bacterium | reverse complement strand
TCTTCAAGCCACTGCGCCACCAGTTGACCATTGCCGAGCGGCCCGTCCGCGCTCGGCGCAAACAGCGGGTAGGCCAGCACCAGGTCTTTGCCATCGACGGTCTGCGCCGGATCGCCGCCCGGCAGCAGCGCATGGCCGATGCCGCCCTCGCCGGCCTTGCCGAGCACGAACGGCCGGTCGCCGCCGCGCAATAACCCCAGAAGCCAGTCGCCCCGCCGGACCGTCAAATGGCCCTCGACCGCAGTCGCCGCGTGCGCGCCCGACCCGAATGGCCCATACAGGCTGCCCATCACCTGGATCGGCGCGGTCGCCGGGTCGCCCCCTTCGGGCAGGTCCGCGGCGCCCGGCACAAAAAGCCACAGCGGATTGGCCTGCAAGAACCGCGGCGGCGCACCGCGCGCGATTTCTGCGTGCACCAACAACGGCTTGAGGGTGGCGTCGGCCTGCGCCAGCGTATCCGGGCACAGCAGCAGGTTGCCGGCCAGGTCGCGCACCACCGCAAAAGGTGCCGGGCCGCGCTGGTCCCCGAGCGTCAGCACGTCGATGGCTTCGCACAGCGCTGCGGCTTCAGGCCGTGGCAGCGGCCGCGGCTCACCCGCGTCGGCGACAAAATACCTTGGCAAGGGCCCAACTGGCATGGTGGCGGTCAGCGCTTGGCCCCCAGCTGCGACGGGTCGGGCACAGTCGTGATGGTTTGGGTCCGCGAGGCATCGCTAGCGCGCGGGGCGCTGTGGCTTTTCCAGTCGGCCAACTGGGTGCTCAGATCGGTGACCCGACCGGCCAGCGTCTGCGCAAACGACCACAAAATCTTGACCGCCACCGACTGGTCGCGTTGGCTCAGGTCGAAGAAGTCGTCGCGGCTCAGGCGCAAGATGCGCGCCGGTTCGACCGCGCGAATGGTGGCCGAGCGCGGCAGGCCTGAGACCAGCGCAATCTCGCCAAAATGCGCGCCGACGCCAAGCGTGGTCACCTGCTGGCCATCGACCTCGACCGCGAGCTTGCCTTTGGCGACGAGGTACACGTCGCTACCGGCATCGCCTTGGCGAAACACCGTGGTACCCGGCAGCAACTGCACTTCGTGGACGTAGCGCAGCACCGTCATCAGTTCGTCGGTGCGCAAGTGCCGGCAGAAACTCAGGCCTGCCAGCAGGTCCAAGCGCTCGGTGTGCTGCAAGACCTCTGACACCGACGAGATGACCGTGGTCGGCACCCCCGGCTCGGGCAGGTTGACCACCACCGCCGTTACGTTGTCGGCAGAGCCGGCCTTGAGCGCGTCGGTCACAATCGCGTGCGCCGAACCGCCGGGCCACAGCAGCTTCCACAGGTCTTCGCCATTGAGGTAGTCGGTAACGCCATCGCTGACCAGCAGCAGGCGGTCGCCTGGCGCGACCTCGACGTAGCCCAGGTCGACCTTGCAGTGCGCAGCCTCGCCAATGCTGCGGCTGACCACCCCGCGCAGGCGGTGCGACGCCGCCTCGTCCGCGCGCAAGTGGCCCATCCGGACCAGGTCTTCGGCCATGGTGTGGTCTACCGTCAGCTGGCGCAGGTCGCGGTCGTGCAGCAGGTACAGGCGGCTGTCGCCCACGTGGGCGATGTAGACGCCACGGCCGTCCCAGACTGCGACCGTGGCCGTGGTGGTCGCGCCGCGCAGTTCGCGCCGCTCGTGTACCAGGGTCAGCAGGTCCGCATGAACATCCTGAAAGAGCGAGCTCAGCGCATCCAGCACCGCGCGCCGGCCGATCGACGGATCCACTGCGCCGCTGACCGCGGCCAATGCCAACCGTTCCATATTGCCGGCGCGATCGGCGACGGCTTGCAGCATCAGCCGACACGCCAACTCGCCGGGCGGACCGCTGCTGCCGTCGGCGACCGCGTAGATGCCGTGCACAGCGTCGGCCACATAGCCGTCGGCGTTGTCGCCGCGCACGGTACCCGGGTCGGTCGCGGCCGTGGCTACGGGGCGCATGGGCTTCTCCTGGCGGCGCTGCGAGACGCAGCTTGGCGGCCTGACGGTGGAGCGTAGCCCCAATCGCACGGTGTGAAAACCGCACCGCAGCCTCCCTTGCTGCGCCGCCGGCGGGCCTGCCATACTGGCCTCGGGTCTTGTCGTCGACCCGGGGGCAGCCATGCGCGACTATTCTCGATTTCGCAATCGCCTGTTGGCGGCCATGGGCTTGGTCGGCGCTGTGCCCGCCGCCGTCGCCTGCTCCACACCGCCTGCCGCTGGCGATGCCGCAACCACTGCCGCAGATGCCGCGGACACCAGCGCGGCCGTCGACAGCGCCGGTCCAGCCGACACCGGCGCGCTGGACGCTGGCGCCGAAACGGCACCGACCGCCGACAGCGCCGCACCCAAAGACGGCGGCCCTGGCGAGACCGCTGCGGCTGACACCGCGGGCCCTGACCTGACCGCACCCGATGCGGGCACCGCCGATGCCGCAACCGCCGATGCCGCGCCAGACACGGCAACCTTGCCGGATACGCAGTCCGGTGATGTCGCCATGACCGACGCCATCAGCGACACCCAGCCGCCGGTGTGCAATTTCGGCAAGCCGACCCAAGAGTGTTTTACGGCCAAAGCGCTCAAGGCCAACATCGAGTCGCCGCCGATGGGGGGCGAGGGTACGCCCGACGCCTACACGGGCGTACTGCCGCCGGAGGGCTGTCCCGATCCCAAGCTGGTCAAAGACGGCTGCTGCAACCCGGCGGCGACGCCGGGCGTGGTGGTCGGCGACACCTGCTGCTACTACTTCTGCACCGGCGCATGCTGCGGTCGACCGTTGGTGGTCGACGGCGTGGCCCGGGTGGCAGCGCTGGTCGCGCGCAGCGAGTGGTCGACCGGCGCCCATGGGTACTGCCCGACCGCGGCCGCCAATTGCGCAAATCCTTTTGACGACTTGAGTGTCGCCGATCGCGACCAGCTCGCCACCGCCTGGCGCGCAGACGCCGCCGACGAACACGCCTCGATCGCCAGCTTCTTGCGTTTTGGCTTGGATTTGCTGGCGTTTGGCGCGCCGCCCGATCTCGTTGCCGACGCGGCCAACGCCGCAACAGACGAGGTCCGCCACGCCAAGCAGTGCTGCGCCATCGCCCATTCGCTCGATGGCCTGGAGACTGGCCCTGGCGCGCTGCGCTGTGGCGACCTGGGCGCGCACACCGACCTGGCCGCAGCGGCCTCTGCCGCTGTCGTCGAGGGTTGCGTGGGCGAGACCCTGGCCGCCATCTGCCTCGGCACGGCCGCGCGCCGCGTGGGCGCTGGGGCGGTGCGCGAGACGCTGCAGGCCATGGCCGACGACGAAGCCCGCCATGCCGAGCTGGCCTGGCGATTCGTGCGTTGGGCGTGGGCGCAGCCGGCGCAGCCCGGCGTGCGCGCGGCCATTGCTCAGGCGTTTGAGCGGGTGCAAGACAGCGCGCCTACCCGCGATCCGCGCACGGCAGCCCTGCAAGGCGTAGCCAACTCTGCTCGCCTGGTCGCCGGCCGCTTGCCTGCGCGCGACTATGCGGCGGCCTGCCAGGGCGCGATGGCGCAGATTGTGTTGCCGTGCGCGCGCGCCCTGATGGCCGGCGAACCGTGCGCCGTTCAGCAAGGCGTGGCATTGGCGGCGTGAGCGAGCAGAGCCGAGAGCATAGCCCAAGCGGCACCCGCTGCGACAGCGGGTTGCCGGCGCGCCGTGGCGGGGGCATGATGCAGGTGCCCGCGAGGTCGCCCCGTTGTTCTACCGCGCGTCGCACCCCCTGATCGCGTTGCTGACCGCCCTTGCTGTCGCTAGTGCCGGCGGTTGTGCCGCGATGCGCCGGTCGTGGCAGTTCCACGCTGAACCGGTCGCCACCTTGCCCATCGCGCTGTCCGTGGTCGAGGCGACCGTCATGCAGCGGCGCATTGAAGTCACGCTGGAACTGACCAACACCGGCGAAGAACCCGCCGAGGTCCATTGCGATCAGGTCACGGTCACCTTGCCCGACGGTACGGTCTTTGACGGCGAACTGGCCGGCATCGGCGCCGACATCGGTCGCAAGCTCGTCGGGCTGGGCTTGCGTGACGGCGTGGACAAGCGCGCGCTGTCGCGCGGTCAGAACACGCGGTTTTCCTTTGGCATCAACCAGGGTGCGCGCGACCTGCGCCGCTTTGCGACCTTGGAGGTGCGCATCTTGGACCTGACGGTCAACGGCGCCCACCTCGACCTGCCGCCCGTGGTCTTGCGCGCCCCGCAAGAGGCGCCGCTGGGCGAGGACATCTGATGCGGCAGCTCGCGCTTCTTTGGTTCGTTGGCGCACAGTTGGCCGGTTGTGCGGTCAACCTGTCCGAGGCGCGACCGGCCCGGGTACTGCGCGGCGGCGAGTTGCAGATCTCGGAGGTCAACAACATCGTCGCGCCGCTGGGCGCTTTGGACGACGCCATCACTTCGGCGGATACACTGGTGCAGGCCGCGCGCGACAAGTCGCTGACCCAAAGCCAGGCGCGCGACCTGGCGGGCCGGGCGGTGGCGATCTCGCTGGCCGGTCCCGGCTATGGCGCACACATCGACGTCACGCTCGGCCTGGGCTACCGCATCGACAGCAACTTTCGGTTTGGCAACGGCATCTACGCGCTCAGCTTGCGGCGCGGCGTCGACTGGGACAAGTGGCACGCCGCGCTCGGGCTGCGCGGCGGCTACAACAGCGGCACCTCGGTCATCCCTTACCTCAACGAACTCAACAGCTACGTCGAGATTGCCGACACCGCCCGCTGGGACATGCAGGCGTTCGCCCAGATTGGCCGCGAGTACCGCGAGTGGGGCCGCATCTGGTTTGGCGTCAAAGCCATGCACAGCCGGTTCGCGCTGACCGTGGACGCGACCGCCATCGGCCTTGGTCGCACCGCCATCGACGACGACCTGAACTACTTCGGCGGCAACTTCGGCTTCGCGATTGGCTACCGCTACGTCTATTTCGTGGCGGAACTGTCGGTACTGCGCGCAAGCGGGGCGATTTCGGCGTTCGGGGTCGAACGCAGCCTGGCCGGCACTACCGTCGCGCCGTCGTGGGGCATCCTCGGCCACTGGTAGCCGTGGGCCCTGGCGATCAAAGGCGGAGCGAAAAACGAAATTATTTCAACGATCTGAACAAAGGGGGGCTACTTCACCTTGCCGTTCAACTCATAGCCCGTGACGGTCTTGGCCAGGCCGGTGGCGGTGTGCACGAACGTCACCCGGCCCGACGGGTGGCTTTGGGTCACGGCGAGCACGCTGGCCTTGGGCAGATAGCGGCCGTGCTCGGGCTTGCTGCCGAGCGCGTGGTCGGTCGTCAAGAAGGTGTCGAGCGCCGCCGCCTGCAGTGCATGGGCGACGCCTTTGGGGTCGGGCAGCAAGAACCACGCCTTGGCCGGCGCCGCCGAAAACGCGACTTCTGTGGGCTTGACCGGGGTCAGCACCAGCTTGGTGTAGCCGGTGTCCAGGTCCAATAGCGTATAGCCATGGGCGTCGTCGACGAATTTCTCGGCAGGATCTGCGTAGCCTGGGCCTGGCGCGGGTTTGTGCAAAAGCACCGCCCTGCGCGATCCGGCCAGCAGCAGCACGCTGTCGACGGTCTTCTTGATGGCGACCGCCTGCACGGTGCCACCCGCGAGTTCAAGGACCCCAACCTGCTCGGTGCCGGCGACGCTGGTGTAGAGCACGGCGGTCTTGCCGTCTTCGGTCAGCCGCGCCAGCCCGGCAAACAGGTCGCCGAGCGGAGCGAGCTTGACGGCAAACGAATCCGTAGCCGCGTTTGGCAGCGCCACGTGGGCCACCAGCTGGGCATCGCGCAGCACCACCAACGCGCCGCCGCCTTTGGGCACCAGATCGAGATCGGTGGGCGTCGCCGGCAGCGAAAGCGGGACCAGTTTCTTGCTCGGCAGGTGCACCACGGTCAATTCGGTCCGCTGAGCCTCGCGCGCCACCGCCCACACACCGTCGTCGGTCAACTGGACCTCGCGCTCGACCTTGGCCAGCGGCTTGTCGGTCACCGGCACCGGCGCGACGATGTCGCCGTCCTGGGCCGCCGCAAGCCCGACGATGCTGACGCCGTCGTCGGTCACGATGAGCGCCTTGGTGCCGTCGCTGGTAAACGTCACGCTGCGCGGCCGAAAACCCGTCGACAGCGACAATGCCGCGTCCTTGCCGTCGGCGATCCGCACCAGACTCACCGCTTGCATGCTGCCCACCGGGTCGCCGGGCTTGGCGCTGGCGTGGTCGTACCAGGCCACCGCATGGGTGCCGGCCGCGTTGACCTCGAGCGCGTTGCAGTGCGGCAAGATGGCCAGCGTGGTCACCTGATCGCCCGCCTCGGCGCTGCGCACCACCGCCAGTTCGTCGGCGCCGCGGTGCAACACCAGCGCAATGTCGTGGTTTGGCAGGACTTTGACGCGGGTCGGCTGGGCGCTGACTTCGATGAGCGACACCGCCAGCGTCGCCCCTGAGATGCGCACCAACCGGTCGGCGTCGGTCGCCGGGATGTAGACGAAGTTGGGCGAGCTTTCCGGAGCGCCAAAGTCCGCCTCCGGCTCCTTTTCGGGCGGTGGCGGCGGGCCGGTATCCTTTGGGGCGGTGCCGCCCGATGCGTCCGCTTGGAACGCGCCGCCGCCAGATCCTTTGGGCCTGTTGCCGTCTTCGGCAAACCAGCCGCCGTTGGCCGAAGTGCTGCCGCCGACGGCCTCTTCGCCGCACGCCATCGCCAGTTGCCCCGTTACGCCGAGCGCAACGAACAACCACCGAAAACTACTTGACCTTACTGTTGAGTTCATAGCCTGTCACCGTCTTGGCGACGCCGGTTTTGGCGTCCAGAAAGGTCACCCGGCCTGAGGGGTGGGTTTGCGTCACTGCGACCACACCAGCCTTGGCCAGGAAGCGCGCGTGTTCCGGCCTTGAGCCCAGCGTATGGTCCACGGTCAAGAACGATGCCAGCGCCGCCCCCTGCACAGCATGCGCCACGCCTTTGGGGTCCGGCAGCAGGAACCACGCCTTGTCCGGTGCCTGCGACAGCGCAATCTCCGCCGGCTTGACCGGGGTCAGCACCAGCTTGGTGTAGCCAGTGTCCAGGTCGAAAAGCGTGTAGCCCTGGGCGTCGTCGACGAATTTCTCAGTCGGGTCGGCGCCGCCCGGCCCCGGCGCAGGCTTGTGGACCAAAATCGCTTTGTGGGTCCCCGCCGGCAGGATTGCAGTGTCGACGGTCTTCTTGATGGCGACCGCCTGGACCTTGCCCGTCGCCATCTCCAAGGTCGCGACTTGCTCGACCCCGGCGATGCTGGTGTACAGCAAGGCGAATTTGCCGTCGTCCGTCACCCGCGCCAGCCCCGCGAACAGGTCGCCCATGGGCGCGAGCTTGACATCGAACGCATCGGTTGCCGCCGCCGGCAATTGCACCTGGGCCACCAGCTTGGCGTCGCGCAACACCACCAGCGCTCCGCCACCATTGGGTACGAGGTCCAGGTCGGTCGGCGTGGCCGGCAGCGCGATGGTGGCGATTTGCTTGCTCGGCAGGTGGACCACCCCCAACTGCTGGCTGTCGGCCTCGCGCACCACGGCCCACACGCCGTCTTGGGTGGTCTGGACCTCGCGCTCAACCTTGACCAGGGGTTTGGTGGTAATCGGCACCGGCGTGACAATGTCGCCGTTCTTGGCGCCGGCCAGCGGCACGATGCTGATGCCGTCATCGGTGACCACCAGCGCTTTGCTGCCGTCTTGGGTAAACATCACCTGGCGCGGCCGAAAGCCGGTCGAGACCACCAGCGATTCGTCTTTGCCGTCGGCGAGGCGCACCAGGCTCACTGCCTGCATGCTGCCGACCGGTTCACCGGTCTTGGCCTGGGCATACGTGTACCAGGCCAGCGCGTGCTTGCCGGCCGCATCCAACTGCAGCGCGTTGCAGTGGGGCAAAACAGCGACAGTGGAGACCTGATCGCTCCCTTCGGTCGAGCGTACAATCGCCACGTCATCGGCACCGCGGTGCAGCACGACGGCCACGTCCTGGTTGGGCAGCACGCGCACGACGGTCGGCTGGGCGCTGACTTCAATCAACTGCACGCCAAGGGTCGCGCCGGAAATGCGCACCAGGCGATCGGCGTCGGTCGCGGGGATGTAGACGAAGTTGGGCGAACTTTCCGGAGCGCCAAATTCGGACTCGGGCTCCTTTTCGGCCGGCGGCTTGCCCGTTCCGGCGTCAGTTGCAGCGGCCGCCCCGCCGCCCGCCCATGTCTCTGCCGCTCCACCAGGACTGCCGCCACCGATGTCGCTGCTGGCCCAGCTACCGGTCCCGCCACTGCCGGCGCTTGCTTCACACGCCACGCAAACCAGCGATACCAGAACGAACACACGCATGGCTATCTCCTAGAACCGCACCAGGAACGAGACGCGCTGAAACAGTCCCGCCAAGGTCGCGCCGCCCAGCGGCAGGTCGCGCTGGGTTACTGCCGGCGAGATCGTGCGCTGGCTCTGCAAAGTCCAGTCGGCACCGGCCAGTTGCACCCAGCCGATTTCGTACCCGACCCCCATGGTGAAGCGCCACCTCGCGGTCGGCGCCCGGCTCCAGGTAGCCGGCGACATCAGTGCATCGCAGCCAACCGCCGCCACCGCCATCGGCAGCACCTGCGAGGCTTGAAACGTCGCGTCGCCTTGGGTCCGCTCGTGCTCCACGTAGGCCGCGCCCAGACCCAACCGCCCATACGGGTGCAGCCACGACGCCAGGTCGCGCCCATAGCGCACATCGACGACCGCAGCGTGGCCCAGGGTGGTCGGTTGGCTGCCCGTTTCGGTCGGCCGCCACCAGCCCAGGCCGACTTGCACGCCTTTGGCCACCGCGCCATGGGCGCGCAGCCACGCGCCGCTCCACCAGGTGTGATCGAGCAACGCGGCGCCGCTTTGGGTACCAACGCGCAGCGACGCTGTGCCGAGGTCGACCCCAAACACGACAGGTTCCGTGGCGGGAGGGCTCTGCGCTGCCGCCGGCAGGGCGACGGACGCCAAAGTGGCCACTAAGGCCCCGTGCAAAATCAAGTCGATCGACATACGCGCGGAGCGGAGCGGCGAGTCGACTTGCAAAGTCGCGAGCTTGCGACCCACTGAGCAAGCAATGGGCCCACGTAGAAAATCGAGTAGATTTTCTACTGGCCCCAACAAGAGGGTTCGAACGGCGGTCATGGCGCCTCCGCTTGCAACAGGTCGTCCAGGGCGAACCCTTCGAGAAAGCGCAGCTTGGCAGTTTCCAGATCGCCTTGCGGCGCTGCCAACACCCAAGCGCCCCAGTTGCCGCCGCCGCCCAGGACCGCAACGCCAGTGGCACCGAGCGGCACCAACGTGTGCGCACCACTCAAGTCGACATTGGCGGTGACGCCGGCCAGCGTGCTGAGATCGATGCGCGACAACCGCAAGCCGCTCGTTGGCTGACCCAAGACGTAGGCCGTCGGCACCCCAGCGCTCGCGGTGGCCAAAACGCCGAGGATCTTGCCGGTCCCTTGGAATTCCGTGACGTTGCCGGTTTGGGGATTGACCAGCGCCAGCGGCGCTGCGCCAGAAGCCAATTGGACCAGCAGCAAGTGCCCGGCCACCGTCACATGGCTGACGCCGGCACTAAAATCGAGTCTCCGCAGCGCCTTGCCCTTCTTCTTGGGCAGGTCGTCCAAGTCGACCACATACCCGGCGGCAACCCCTGCGCCTGCGTACCACCCGAAAAGTCGCTGCTTGCCGTCGTTGCCCAGGACCGGCACGAACCTGGACAACGGGACCGCCAGCGGAATCTCCAAGCCGGTGCCGGTGCTCGGGTCCAGCAGACCCAACGCCTTGCTGCCAAAGTTGGCGGTCAGCGCCCGCAGGCCCTCTTTGGGGTCAAACAGGTGCAGGTCCACCGGATTGGCACCCGCTGCGACCTGGTCCAGGGTCGCCGCCAACTGGGCGCCGCTCAAGTCAATCGCAATGTGCACGACGTCGTTCAGCCCCGAAGCGACGAGGTACAAATCCACTTTGCCGGCCGCAGCGCGCACCAGGGTCCTTACCGGCGCAATCGCACTTTGCGTCTGCGCGGACAACGGAATGGTGAGTGTGCGCACCGTGCCGGCTGGCGTGAAATCGGCGATGCCGATGCGGCCTTGGGTTTCCGCCCACAGGATCCGATGCTTGCCATCGGCGGCGTCGACTGGCACCGTCACCCGCGCGCGCAGCGGCGCTTTGCCGAGCGACGGCAGCGTCGCCAGGGTCGGGTTGCCTTTGCCTGGCGGCTTGTCCAGGTCCACCAGCGCCACCTCGTCGCTGTTGACCAGCGTGGTGCCAAGGCTGCCCTGCTGCGGGTGCCACAGCGCCACCACCAGGCCATCGTCGCTGCTGGCCAACCCTGCGAACTCGGTCGGCAATGCGATGGGCTTGGTGGCGACACCATCGGTCACGGTCAACACCCGGCCGGTGCTGTCGAGCATGACGGCGCGCTTGCCATCGGCCGTGACGATGCGCTGACTGTCCGCGTGCGGGTGCTCGAGGTGGCGGACCGTCACTTCGGCACTGGCTGCCCCGAGCACGTCCAGTTTCTTGGCGCCACTATTGGCCAGGACCACACCAGCGCTGATGGCAAGCGGGGCCGCGTGGTTGAAGGCGCCGTAGTTCGGCGGGTCGGGGCAGCCGGCGAGGCCCACGGCAAGGCTCGCGGTCCAAAGCAAGGCGAATGACCGAAAGGGAGCGCTTGGCAAGGCAGCCTTCGGCGCGGGGTGCTTCGCGCTGCTGGCGCCTGATTCGCAAGGAATTTGGCTTGTTCTCGCCGCGGTCTCCTCCAAACAGGAGGCGAAGCGGACCTCTTTGAACCAGGTCAACGGGCTAGGGCGGTGCGATTGGGGCATGGGGCCTCCGCGGACTGCGATGGCCGCAGCCTACGCTTTTTCTCACCTGACGCAATCGCAATGGCCGCTGCCGTGACGTCGCCGCCATGGTGCGGCGTCGGCGCCAAGCGAGGCCCACGGAATGACCTGTTGTTCTCGTAGCCTGAGAAACGCGACGGCGGCTGCGCGACCCGGCATCACCCCACGGGCGACACTCGCCGCCATGGGGCTGGCCACCCGGCCAGCGGTTCGAAAATCCTCTGACACATCATGGAGCTGAATGATCCCCCCCTGCGTGCGCCGCCCTGCGCTGCATCGCTGGCCCGCACGGCAAAGTCGTGTACACTGTGCGCCCGCCGCTCAATGCGGCCGCGATCCATGCCTGCGTGGAGGACCCGCCGATGAACTGGACCGTTACCTGCAAGTTGAACGCCGCTATTCGCGCTGGCCTGGCGACGGCATCCCTGTTGGTGCTGGTTGGTGCCGGCGCTGCTCTGGCTGCAGTGCCGCCCACGGCGCTCATCGAATGGTCGCTTGCCACTTCGGGCGGTGCACCTGCGGCCGACGGCAACTACGGCGTCAAGCTCGGCCTGTACAAAGAAGCGGCGGGTGGGTCGGCCCTCTGGAGCGAGCAGGCCAGTCTCGCCGTCAGCGCCGGGCAGTTTCAGCACGCACTGGGCTCTGCGGCGCCGCTCGGCCAGGCGGTGCTGCTGCAGGCGGCGTACATCGGCATCGCGGTCGGGTCCGATCCGGAGCTGCCGCGCAAGCCCTTGCATGCGGTGCTGTTTGCCGCGCGCGCCGGCACGGCCGAGGCAATTGCCTGTTCGGGCTGCATCAGCACTGCCCACCTGGACGCGGCCCTGCAAAGCGACCTCAAGAACGTGATCAAGGCGAGTGACCTCGCCGATGTGGCCAAGTCGGGCGCCTACGGCGACCTGCAAGGGCTGCCCAACCTTGCCGCCTACGCCAAGACCGCCGACCTGAAAAAAGTGGCGTTGACGGGTGCCTATGCCGACCTGGGCGGGTTGCCGGTGCTGGCCAAGGTCGACTCGGCGTGCGGCACCAACCTCGTGGTCAAAGGCATCAAGGCCGATGGCAGCTTGGACTGCACCGCGGGTGGTGGCGGGCAGTTGCCGCCCGACGGGATCGACGACGTGTCCAATGGGCTGATTTTCAATACGTTCGTCGACAGCAAGGCGGGAGCGGCCGACGTCCAGATTCCCGATTTCGCCGGCCCGGGCGTCACCGACACCTTGGACTTTCCCGATATCGGCACGGCGCAAAAACTCTGGATTGCCATCAACTTGCAAAACAGCGACGTGAGCGCCATCAAGATTGAGCTCTACGGTCCTGGCATGTCTGCGCCGTATATCGTCTATGCGGGCAACAAGACTGGCAACTCGTTCAACCTCAAGTTCAATGACGACACACCGCTGGCCCAGGGCGACATGAACAAGGACTGGGTGGGCAAGAACATCAAGGGCCTGTGGTCGCTGACGGTCAAAGACAGCAAGGACAACGTGACCGGCAACGTCGACGGCAAGCTCAACTGGTCGATGAACGTGCAAACCCTGTCGAACAAGAAGATCCAAATCAAGGGCGACTTGATTGTCGACGGCAAGATCGTGACGGGTGGCAGCGATTTCACCCAGAACGCCGTGGATTTCCAGATTTGCAGCCTGACCACCCCACAAAGTCCTTGCGTCGTCGGGTTCACCAAAGCGCGCTCGTTCTTGGATGCGTCCAAGCATTGTGCCGCGATGAAGGCCGACATCTGCACCGATAGCCAGGCCTACGCCGCGCGTCGGCAGTCGATTTGGAACCTGCAATACAACTGGACCAACTCGTTTGCGGACAACGACAGCACCAGCTACTGGCAGCTCGCCAACGGCGGCGTCGGCGACAACCACCCCGACAGCTCGACGTACTTGACCCCTTGCTGCTACAACGTGACGCCGCAACAGCCCAATGAGCAAAAGGTCTCCGGCATTCGCGTACTCAAGGTCAACAACAGCGAGAACGCCACTTGGGAGCAGGCGGTGGATGCATGCCTGGCCGTCAACGCCGATCTGTGCGACAAGGGCCAGTATTACATGTTGCGCCAGCAGGGCACGTTGAGCGCGCGCATGTGGTCGAGCGACCACTCGGACAACGACGGCCAGGTCTGCAATTCGTCCATCGGCAGCACCAGCGACGACACCAACCCGGGCGAGAAGTACGGCTACGCCTGCTGCGCGACCGACCGGACGACGCTGGCCTGCGCGTCGCCCAACTTTGAAGTGGGCGGGGTCTGCGTTGCCAAAGTCTTCAATTCAAACAGCTATGCGTTTTCTACTGCGGCGTCATCGTGCGCCAGCATGGGCGCCCGCATCTGCTCAATTGCGCAGTCGGCGGTCCTGCGCAGCGCCGGCCAGTTGAACACCAGCGGCAACTGGACGGCCTCGCACAGCGACAACGACGGCAACCAGGCCGGCATTGGCGTCGACTCCAGCATGAGCGACAATCCAACCGACGGCCAGGGTTGGGCGTACGCCTGCTGCTTCTAGCCCGCAAGCTCGCGCAAGCGGCAGACGGCCGCCCGGGGGGATCCATGCGTCTGCACTTTGTTGTCGCGCGAACGGTTGTCGCGGTAGTCGCGCTGCTGGTAGCGCTGCCCGCCCAGGCGCGCCGGCCCTTTGAGAACACCGACCTGTTTACTGGTCACAGCATCCGCCAGTCGAGCAAGGACCGCAGGCTGGCGGCCGGCGTCAACCTGCACGCTGCACCAGTCCCGTTTGTGGCGCGCAAAGCGCTGACGCAGGCGGTTTCCGCGGCCAAGTCGGTGTACCCCGACGCCGAGGCAATGGTCAGCGTGTTGGAAAAGAGCGATTCGGCCAAGGTGCACCAGTTGGCGGCTGCCAAGAATGTCGACGGCACCAAGAAGCAACTGCGCGATGACCTCAAGAAGGCCGGCGTCACTCCGACCGCGGCCCAGACCAAAGCCATCGACAACATCAGCGCCAGCAATATCGAGCAGGTCGAGGCCATCAGTGCGGTCGCGATGGGCCAGGGCAGCGACGGCGCCTTCGTGTTTGGCTTGGAACCGTGGGGCGAATACAACTTTGGCACCTGGGACGTCACCGCCGCCTTGCCTGTCGCCGGATTCCGCAGCGGCGATGGCAGCAAGTTCAGCGTCGGCAACCTCAACCTCGACGTTCGGGCTGGGTCGCGCAAAAGTCTCATCGGCGCCGCCGGGGTGTACTTGCCGGTGGCCATCGGCTGGACCGGCGGCCTGTCGCTGTACCTGCCGACCGGCACCAGCGACGCCAACCAGGTCGCTCTGTCCAACGTGCTGGTGTTGCCGAAATACCTGCACGAATACATGAGCATCCAGCCTTACGGCATTTTCGGCGCCGAAGCGCTCATCTTCAGTGCGCAGTTGCGCCTGGAGTACACCCACATGCTGGCCGTGCGCGGCAACCCAGCGTTCGACAACGTCGGCTACTTGAACTGGGCGGCGTCGCTGGTCACCCGCGCCTGGTTTGTGGACCTCGTCGCAGAGTTCGACGGCCTCAAAGAGATGTACAACGCCCCGGCCATGAACGACATCTTTGCCACGCTCGGCGGCCGGCTGGGTCTGGGCCCCGTTCGGCTGGGCCTGGGTGCGCGGATGCCGATTACCACCCCGAGCGCCACCGCCAGCGAGCGCAGCTTTGGCGTTTCGTTTGCGAACGTTGCGAAATTCAACATCCTTTTGCAGGGCTTTCTGACGTTCTGAGCGTGCCCCCCCCCCTTTGTTCAGATCGTTGTTTTTGCAAGGAAAGCGCTATCTGGCGGGGCGCGGACGCCGCGTCAGTCGCGAAGATGCCCCCCTTTGTTCAGACATCTGAATTTACTCATGGTTCTCGGCTGGGTGCGATCGTCGGGCTAGCCCGCCGCCGTCACCTCGCACTGCAGCATCCCGCCCGTCAAATTGCGGACCTGCGCAAAGCCGCTCTGCGCCAGGATGCGGGCGGCGAGGTAGCCGCGAAAGCCGACCTTGCAGTACACGACCGTGTCGGCCGCTGGGTCCAGTTCTTGCAGGCGGCCGCGCAACTCGTCGATGGGCAGGTGGATGGCGCCGGCCAGGTGGCCGCCCGCAAACTCGCTCGCCGTGCGCACATCGACCAGTTGCACCGGGCGGTCGGCGGCCATCTCGGCCTGCAGCGCCGCACAGCTGACCGTGCGCACCTCGTCGCGGGCGACGTTGCTGGCCACGAAGCCAGCCATGATCACCGGATCGCGCGCCGACGAGAACTGCGGCGCATAGGCCAGGTCGAGTTCCTCGAGGTCAAGCACGGTCATGCGGGCCTGCAACGCAGTCGCCAGCACATCCGCGCGCTTGTCGACCCCGGCCTCGCCGACGATCTGCCCCCCTAGCAAGCGGTGGGTCTGGCGGTCGGCCACGAGCTTGATGTGGAGCAGCGACGCGCCCGGGTAATAGCCGGCGTGATCCAAGGAGTG
>CAXRHS010000769.1:0-9853 GCA_964230235.1 Myxococcota bacterium | reverse complement strand
CTACGTGCCGCAGCAAAAGCCGGACCTGCCCTGCTTGGAGGCGACCAAAAAGGTGCGCGACACCGGCGCCCGCATTGCCGCCATCTGCGCCAGCGACGACCGCGGCGGACAACTGGCCTGGCAGGTGGTGTCGCGCTCGCTGTGCTACGCGGCCGAGCTGCTGGGCGAAATCGCTGACGATGTGGTGTCGATCGACCGCGCGATGCGCTGGGGTTTCAACTGGCAACTGGGACCCTTTGAGCTGTGGGATGCCTTGGGCGTGGCCAGTGTCGTCGGCCGTCTGCAGGCGGAGGGCCGCCCCGTTCCGCAAGTGGCGCTCGACCTCATCGCCGCCGGTCGCACAGGCTTCTATGCGCAGGGTCAACAAACCCGCGCCAACCGGTCGCAAGCCGCAGTACCGGCGCTTCCGGGGCTGCACCTGGCCGAGGTGCGCGCCGCTGGCAAGGTGGTGGCAGAAAACGCGTCTGCGCAGTTGCTCGACCTGGGCGATCAAGTGTTGTGCCTGGCGTTCCGCAGCAAGATGAACGCCCTGGACGACCAGATCATCGCGCTTGGCTGGCAAGCGCTCGAGCGGATCGACCGCGACGGCTGGGCGGGCATGGTGATCGGCAACGACGGCAGCAACTTCTCGGTCGGTGCCAACCTCGGGTTCATCGCGCAGGCGTCGGCCGAAGGCCGCTGGGCCGAGATGGAAGCCGCCGTCCAGCAGTTTCAGAACCTGTTCATGGCGCTCAAGTACAGCCACGCGCCGGTTGTGACCGCGCCGCACGGCATGACCTTTGGCGGCGGCTGTGAAATCGCCATGCACAGTGCGCGCACGGTGGCGGCGGCCGAGACCTACATGGGCCTGGTCGAAGTCGGCGTCGGCCTGCTGCCTGGAGCGGGCGGCACCAAGGAATTGACGGTACGGGCGCTCAACGGCGTGCCGGCCGACACCCGCGCCGACCGGGTGGCGCTGCTGCAAAAGGCGTTTGAGACCATTGCCTTGGCCAAAGTGTCCACCGGCGGCGGCGATGCGCGCAACTTGGGCTTCTTGCGCGACGGCGACAGCCTGGCGTTTGACGGGGACCGCCGCATTGAGGCTGCCAAGCGGGTAGTACTCGATCTGGTTGGCCAACGCTGGCGGCCGCCGCCGCGGCCCGACAACCTGCTGCTGCCCGGCGCCGAAGGGATTGCGGTGTTCGACATGGCGCTGTACGCGTTCCGCTGTGCCGGTCAGGCCAGCGCCCACGACTGCACCGTCGGCCACGAAATTGCCAGCGTGCTGTGCGGGGGCATCGGCGGCGGCAAGAAAACCGAGCAGGACCTTTTGGACTTGGAGCGCGAGAGCTTCTTGCGCCGGTGTGGCCTGGAACTGACCCGCGCCCGCATTGCCCACATGCTGACTACCGGCAAGCCGCTGCGCAACTGACCTTAGGTTGCCGCGGGTTGCCCAATGCAATCCACAGCCAATCCACCGGTTTTCCACAACTGGAGCCCTTCATGAGCCGCACCGCCGTACTCGTCAGCGCCGTCCGCACCCCCTGTGGCCGCGCCCTCAAAGGCAGCCTGTGCAAGGTCAGGCCCGAAGACTTGGCCGCAACGGCGATCCGCACTGCCATTGCGCGCGTGCCCGGCTTGCAACTGGCAGACGTCGACGACGTCGTGCTCGGCTGCGCGATGCCAGAGGGCCCACAAGGCATGAACATCGCCCGGGTGGCGGCGCTGCGGGCCGGGTTGCCGGTTGAAGTGCCAGCGGTGACGGTCAACCGCTTCTGCAGCAGCGGACTGCAAGCCATCGCCCAGGCGGCGATGGCGGTGCAGGCCGGGCACGTCGACGTCGTGGTGGCAGGCGGCGTGGAGTCAATGAGCCAGGTGCCGATGGGCGGCTTCAAGCTGGCGCCGCACCCGCACATCATTCGCAGTTGGCCCGAGGTGTACATGCCGATGGGCAACACCGCGGAATTGGTGGCGCAGCGCCATGGTGTCAGCCGCGCCGACCAGGACCAGTTCGCGTGGACCTCGCAGCAGCGCGCCGGAGCGGCGCTGCAGGCTGGCGTTTTTGCCGACGAACTGGCACCGATCGACAGCGTGGATGGCAGCCTGGCCATCGACGAGTTGCCGCGGCCTGAGACGACGTTGGAGGGCCTGGCCAAGCTCAAGCCGGCGTTTCAGCCGGTCGGCGGCACGGTGACGGCGGGCAGCGCAAGTCCGCTGACCGATGGTGCCGCGGCCGCGGTGGTGATGACCGAACAGGCCGCAAAGGCAGCGGGCGTCGCGATCCTGGGCTATTTCCGCGGGTTCCAGGTCGGCGGGGTGGCGCCAGAGGTCATGGGCATTGGCCCGGTGGTGGCGATTCCCAAGCTTTTGCAGCGCGCCGGGGTCTCGCTCGATCAGATCGACCATTTTGAACTCAACGAAGCATTCGCCGCGCAGGCGCTGGCGGTCATTCGCGCGGCGGGCCTCGATCCGGCCAAGGTCAATCCGTTGGGCGGCGCCATCGCCCTTGGCCACCCCCTTGGCGCTACCGGGGCCAAACTCACCGCCACTGTCCTGCACGCGCTGCGGCGCAGTGGCGGTCGCTTTGGGATCGTGACCATGTGCGTTGGCGGCGGCATGGGCGCTGCCGGGCTTTTTGAGCGCGCGTAGCGGCGGTTTGGCCGCGCCGTCTGCAAGTGCCGCCGACACCGATATCCCCGCGGCGAAGCTCTCTTTTGCACCACCAGGAAGCGGCCCAACGCGGACGACGCGGCTAAATTGACAGACCAGTGGCGCATGCCCCTGCAGGTGTTTGCCGGCGCGGCGGCCCTCGGGTACGCTCCAGAGCGGTTGCACGGTCTGGTGCAACCAGCCCGCATCGTCGGAAACCGCACCAGGGTGGCCCATTCTGGTCGGGCTTTCGGCTGCTGCAGCCAGAGATGAAAGCGCGCGTTTTTGCAGGCAGACTCGCCGCTGGCGCCTTTTGACAACGGTTTGGGCCGACCAAGGACACCGCCGAGCCCGCATGTCGCAGGATCGCCGCCGCTACCCGCGCTACCCCGCGCTCATCCACTGCGCGATCGTTTTTGCGCGCGAACGCCGCGAGATGTTCTGTACCCAGGTGGGTCCAGCCGCCGGGTTCGTCGCTGGCCGCGCCGATGGCTTGGTGCCCGGGCAGATTGTGTCCGTCGACATGCGGCCTGGTGGGCTGGCTGCTGCGTCGGTCCTTTTGCAAGGCGAGGTTGTCCGGGTGGTGCCGGCAGGCGGGTCGTGGCCAGCGGGCTTGGTGGTCCGCTGGAAAACGATCAGTTGTGAGCTTGGCGTCGCGCCGCTGCTGGACTTTGTCAGCAAGGTCCTGCACGTGTCCAATGTTGCGCACACCGACGTTGCAGCGGGCCGGCAGGCGGAATTCGATTTGGAAGCCGTGGTGGCGGGCCGACCGGCGCGGGTGCGTTCTGCGGCGCGGTCGAGCGATGTCTACTCCACGGACCTGCGACAGCCCGCCGCCAGCGCAGCAGGGCGCGCGGCAGCGCGGGGTTCGCAGTTGGTGCCGTCCGCCGGCCTGCTGTCCGCTTTGTCCAGCGCCAAGCCGGCGGTCAGTCCGCGCAACATTGGCGGCACCATTTCGCGCGGGGCCCAACCGATGGTGCGCGACGACGATACTGCGACACTCGAACCGATCATGGTTCGCGAAGTGTCGCAGGTATTCGACAACCGCCGCCGCGGGGCGACCAATCCGCGGATGCCCAACATCTTGCCCGTGCACCACGCCGGCGGTCCTGTGCTAGAAGGCGTCGACCGCGCCACCGCGATCGCGATTGCCGACGAACTGCCACCGGGCAGTCCGCACCACAGCGCCCACAGCGACAGCCACCGTGTTGCCGCCGTCGCCGGCACCGCCGCCTATGGCGTGGCTGCAGGCGAGGTCGCGGCCGCGCAAGCCGGCACGCCATCGCGACTTGCGCTGCCACCCGGCGCCCCGCCGTTTGCGGCGCTGGGCCCGAATCTGTTGTCGCCACTGCACAGCAAGCGCCAAAGCGGCAGCGGCGATCCAGAGCTTGTGCTGCCGACACCTCAACTGCCCGCGGGCGGCGGCAGTTCACCGACACCTTCCGAGACCTCAAGCGCGTTCGACTGGCCGGCAAGCAAGCTGCCGGTGCCGCCAGCGCCGCTGCCGGGCTACCAGCGGGCAGTAGAACCGGAGAGCATCGCCGTCCACAAGCCCGTCGTGCCTCCACAGTTGGTCGCCAAGCGCATGGCGCTCAGCGACGGCCACCACCCCAACGAGATGTCTCATGTGGCGGGCCCGGCGCTGTTGCCGCCGGCAGACATGCCAGACGATGGCCTGAGCCGATCGTGGCCTGTGTACGCGCTGGCGCCGGGCGAACGCCGTACCGATCCGGAAGACGGCCCGGATGTGCCCGATCTCGCAGGCCTGGGCGCCGACATCGACATGTCGGGAGAGCCGACTGAAGCCAACCCCAAGGCCCAAGTGACTGACAACTTGGGCAACCGCCCGGTCGAGCGCCCGAACATGGCGGTCATGCGACGGCGCGGCCCCTCGCGCAGCGAAACGCGTCACATGGTGGCGGCGACCATCCCGGTCAGCTACGACCACGGCGGCCGCCAGGGCCGCGGCATGGTCATCGCGATCAGCCCGGAAGCCGCGGCGGTGGTGACGACCGATATCGCGCCGCAGTTGGACGAACCGGTGGTGCTGCACTTGCCCCTGGCCGACAAGACCGGGCCAATCATCGTGCACCTGTGCGGAAAACTTCTTCAAATTACAACGGAAACCGAGCAGGGCCCCCGTTTCGTGCTGCACATCGAGCGCGTCGAAGAAGGCCAGAGCAAGGGCGCATTCATGCGGGCGCTCGATCAGCTGGCGCAGGCGTAACGGTTGACCACCCATCCGCTGCGCGAAGTGCTGGCGGCGACGCTGGCGGTGGCAGTGCTGCTGGCAGTCGGCGAGGCGCTGGCGGCCGTCGGACCATGGGCGGCGCAACTGGGTGGCGCGTTGGTGGCGGCTGGCTTTGTCGGGGTGCCAGTGGCGATGGCCCGCTGGCGCGGCCTGGCGGGCGATGTGCTGGCCGTCGATCCCCCGCTGCTGCGCAGCGCTTGTTGGGGCCTGGGCGTGGCGGCGGTGGTCCTGCCGCTGTACGCGGTGGGGTTTGACACCTGGCAGTTGCAGGTGCTGGGTCGGGCGCGGGCAACGCCACCGGAACTGAACCCAGCAGCGTGGCTTGAAGCGGCAGTCGTGCAGCTGGGTGCAGTGGCGTTGCCGGAAGAGTTGTTTTTTCGCGGCTATGTGTTGGGCCGGCTGCGCCAACTGTGGCCCGCTGGCGTGACCGTGCTGGGTGCGCGCATCGGCGCCCCCCATGCGGTGGCGGCGGCGCTGTTTGCGGCGGTGCACCTGGTGGCGGTACCGGCGCCGTTTCGGCTGCTGGTGTTCTTTCCGGGACTGCTTTTTGGCTGGGTGGCCGAGCGCAGCGGCTCGGCCATCGCGGCTGCCGTGCTGCACGCACTGTGCAACTTGACGCTACAGGCGCTGCTCGCGTGCTATCGCTGACCGGCAACCCCACAGAATAAGCGGGCACCGCTGTGCGTTGCAGCGACCCACCGCGGCCAATTGACAGAGCGCGCGGTCACCCGTGATCCTACTGGCCTGCAGCGGTTGCGCACAGCCAGCCCTGTCCTTTCGAACCCTCGCTTCCGGAGCCCTTACCCATGCGCAAATTGGCCCTTTTCGCCGCCGCCTGGACGACCCTGGCCGTGGCCTGCAACAAGGAGTCTGCTGCCACCCCGCCGACCCCAGCTGCGGTGGCTGCCGCGATGCCCGGCGCACCCGCGGCGCCCGCCGCCCCGACTGAACCCGCAGTGGCCGGTGCCGAACCTGCGGCCGCACCGGCAGGGGAAAAACAGTACAGGCTGGAAGCGAGCGAAGTCCGCCTCAAAGCCGGCGCCACCGGCAGCGCGCGCCTGGTCATCAAGCCGGCGACTGGCCTGCATTTCAACGCCGAGTACCCGGCCAAGTTCTCGGTGACGGCCGCGGCATTCGCCAAGTCCACCAAGGACAAGCTGACCAGCAAGGAAGGCGACGTCAAGATCGACGGCGACCTGGGCGTGCTGACCATCCCGCTGCAAGGTCTGGCCGCCGGTGCTGGGGCGCTTCAGATCACCGGCAGTTTCTCGGTGTGCAGCAACGAGCAGTGCTACATCTTGCGCGACGAAAAACTGGCGCTGCAAGTGACGGTGCAGTAGCGCGTCCGTCGCTGCGGGTCCGGACTGCTCGACCCGGCCGGGCCCGACCAGCACCGCAGTGCCGGCCAGCCAGGCGACCCAAACGCTGCGCCAATGCCGGACTGATGGCCACGCGTGCACCGGGTGACGCGCCGACCGAGAGTGCACGCCACCCCGTCCTGCCTTTGTTCACGCGCGCTTGCTGCCGCCGCCCACCCTTGACACAGGCGGCAAACTAGCACCCGCAGTTACGACATGGCATCCTTGCGCCGCGATGACCCTGGAAGATCCCGCTGACGTTTCCGATCCCACGCCTGGCGGCGCCGCGCGCGGCGACGACCCGGAGGCCACCAAAGTCCAGGGGTTTCGCCAGACCGGGCAACTGAGCGAAGCGGAGCGGGCGCTGCTGGCCGAGCGCATGGCGGCCGAACCGGAAGCGGAAGCCGGTTTTGAGGGTCCGCAGCTGGACATCGCCAGCGCCTTGCGCTCGACGCCGCTGCTGGCACCCGACACCCTGGGAGAAGCGGGCCTGGCGCGCGCCGGCGCAGAACGCTATGATCCTCAAGGAGAACTTGGTGTTGGCGGCATGGGGTCGGTGTTTGCCGTGCACGATCGCGGCCTGCTGCGCGATGTGGCGCTCAAGCGGCTGCGCCCCGACCTGCGCGACCAGTTGGAATTCGTGGGTGCGCTGCGCCGAGAAGCGCGCGTGCTCGGCGGTCTAGAGCACCCGGCGATCCTGCCGGTGTACGAGTTGGGCGTCGACCCGGCCGGCCTGACCTACTACACCATGCGCAAGATGACCGGGCGGACGCTCGGCGACATCTTGCGCCAACTGCAACTGGGCGAACCGGAGATCACCGCGCGTTGGCCGCTGCGGCGGCTGGTGGGCGTGTTCATGCAGATCGCCCAGGCGATGCACTACGCGCACGGCAAAGCGGTGGTACACCGCGACCTCAAGCCCGACAACGTGCTGATGGGCGAACTGGGCGAAGTGCAGATCTGCGATTGGGGCGTGGCCAAGAAGCTGGACAGCGATCCGGCGGCCGACGGTGTCGTCATTGGCACCCCGGCGTACATGAGCCCGGAGCAAGCGTTTGGCCGCGACAGCGAGGTCGATGCCCGTGCCGATGTGTATTCGCTTGGCGTGATGCTGTACGAACTGCTCACCTTGCGCCGGCCGTACAGCGGCGAGTCCAGCCAGCAGCAGTTGGAAGCGTGCAAGAACGTGGTGCCGCTGCCGCCTTCGGCAGTGGCGCGCGACCGACAGGTGCCACCGGACCTGGAAACCCTGTGCCTGCGGATGCTCGAAAAACGCAGGGACCGCCGCACGGCCTCGATGCGCGACGTCTATGAGGCGCTGCAAGCCTTTCTGGCCGGCGATCTGGAGCGCCAGCGGCTGCTTGAGCGCGCCGAGCAAAGCTACCAGCGTGCGCTCGAAGCCTTGCAGCAGGCCGACGAACTGCGCGCCGACCGCGAGCTGGTGATGCAGGAGATCGAGGCGCTCAGCCGCGAGGTGCGGCCGTGGTATCCCCATGCCGCACGCCACCGCTTGCAGGTGGTCAAGCAGCAGGCCGATCTGCTCGACATCTTGTACGCGCAGGCCTATTCGACGGCGGTGGAGCAACTGCGCCAGGCCGTGGACCAGGGCGATGGTCACCCTGCGGCCAAGCGGCGGCTGGTCGAGCTGTACTGGCAGCGCCACGAAGAAGCCTCGGCGGTGGGCGACACCCCGACCAAGCTGTTTTTTGCCCGCCAGGCCCATGAGATGGCAGGGGTTGGCGCCCGCAGCGGCAAGATTCATGTCCGCAGCCAGCCGCCGGGGGCGACCGTCTTTGCGATGCCGGTCGATGCCGTGCGCGACAACCTGGAGACGCCGTCGCCCGAATTCGAGCTCGGCCAGACGCCGATCCTGGGCGCCGACCTGGCGGTTGGCCCGTATGTATTTCTGGCGCGACTCGACGGCCACCGCGACGCCACGGCTACGGTCTACATCCGCGAGAACAACCGCGACATCCTGCTCATCTGCCATCCGTGGTCCAACGCGCTGCCGACCACCGGCCGCGAGATGGAACTGCGCCGACTGTGGCTGATGCTCGACGACGCCGAACTGCGGGCGCAGCCGGTGACCTGTCTGGTGCTCGGCTCGGTCGGCATGGGCAAGAACGGCCTGCTCGACGCCTTTCGCAGCCAGGTCGAGCAACTGCCGACCCGGCTGTACTTCTTCATGGAGGTCACGTGCACGCGCATGCGCCGCAGCTTGCCGTTCTCGGCAGTGGGCGAGCTCATCCGCCAGCGCGCCGGCATCTTGGACGGCGACAGCGCCGACGCGGTCCGGACCAAGCTGCACCGCATGGTTACTTATGCCTTTGGCCGGCTCGGCCGCACCACCGTATCGGCCGATCGCCAGCGCGAAGCGGAACGGGTTGCGGACCAGATTGCGCGCCTGCCGGCGTTTGACCTGGAAGAGCCGGGCCGGGTGGGTGCGCGCGAAGACCTCGCGGGCACGGGCCGTCAAGAAGTAACCGAGGCTCTCGCCGCGTATTTTCAAGCAGTGGCGGTTACAACACCGATGCTGCTGCTTATCCGCAACGCCCAGCACGCCGACCCTTCGAGCCTGGCGCTGTTTCGCGACCTGCTCGCGCGCCTGCAAGGCGTGCCGATCATGGCCGTAGCCAGCTCGACCGAAGCCGTCGAGATCGAGATCCTGCAGAGCAACGCCCACCAGCGCGGGGTGCCGGGCAACCTGCCGCTGTCGTTTGACGAGCACCTGGTGCTGCAGCCTTTGGCCGATGGCGCCGTGCGCTGCGTGGTGCGCGAAATGCTGGCGGCACCGGCCAGCGATGAACTGCTCGGATTCGTTGCCGATCACGCGCTCGGCAATCCGTTTCTGGTCGCGGAGTTGGTGCACCTGCTGGCGCGGGTCGACGCGATTCAGTTGCACGACAGCGCTTGGCGCCTGCACGTCGATCGGGTGCCGGCGCAAGTGCGGCCGGGCGACCTGCGCAGTGTCATCCGCGCGCTGATTGAAACCCTGCCCGAGCACGCCCGGCAGGCGCTGGCGCGCGCAGTGGTGGTTGGCACCGAATTTTGGGCCGGGGCGCTGCGGGCGCTCGGCATGGACCACCTCGACAGCGCGCTCGATGTGCTGGTGCAGAGCGGCTTTGTGGTGCGCAGTGCTTCGTCGCGCTACCCGCGCGATCGCCAGTATCGGCTGTCGAGCGTGCTGCGGATGCGGGTCGCGTACGACCAACTGGCGCTGGGCGAGCGCCGGGCGCTGCACCGCAAAGTCGCCGCGTGGATCGCTTCGCAAGGCCGCACCGACATGGAAGAATCGATGCGGCTGGCCTACCACTTGGAGCGCGGCGGCCAGCCCGAAGACGCGGCGATGCTGCTGATGCGCACGGCGCGGGCGGCGCAGCTGGTCGGCGCCGACGAAGAGGCCGATCGACTGTGGACCCATGCGTATGTGCTGACCAGCGAGGCGGAAAACCACGCCGTCATCGAACGCGAACTGGTCGTCGTCCACGCGCGCATGCGCGGCGCCGACCCGCCGCGATAATGCCGCAAGCCAAGACGCGCAACCGGCAGATGTGAAGGCTTTTGCGCGCGGATTGGACAGCGCCGCAAATCCAGTTACAGTCAACCCATGGCCGCA
>CAXRHS010000768.1:0-2924 GCA_964230235.1 Myxococcota bacterium | reverse complement strand
GTCCTGCGCGGCGCGGCGGCGGGTTTGGGCTGATCGGGTTGGCTTGGCTTGGGCGCTTCTGCGGCCTTGGGCGGCTCGGGCGGCTTGATTTCCGCTGGCGGCTTGGGCTTGGGCTTGGGCAGTTCGACCTGCTCTTTGACTGTGCGCACCAGCTGCTTGTCCACCGGCAGCGGCGGCAGCGGCCGGCCCACCAGCCCAAGCGCCCACCACGCCCCGATGCTGTGCAGGGCCAAAGACACCACAAAACCGATCGCGAGGTTGCGGTTCACAGCGTTGTGCGACGGCCGACCCGGTCGGGGTCAGCGCGCCTCCTCGATTTCTTGTTCCTTGGTGTTGACGGCCACTTTTTCGACGCCGGCCAGCCGCACGCCGTCGATGATCCGCACCACGTTGCCGTGCGCGACGCGCTTGTCGGCCGACAAGATCGCTTCGATGCCCGGGTTGTCCTGCGCCATCCGTTTTGCGGTCTCAAACAGCGCGGCTTCGGCCACCGCGTTGCCGTTCAGGTACAGGGCGCCGGTGTGGCCGATGACGATCGACAACGGCTTGGACGGCTTTTGCTGGGCGCTGGCCGCTTTGGGCAGGTCGATGTCGATCTGCGCCTTCTTCATCTTCTCGCTGACCTCTTCGTTGGTCAGCATGAAAATGATGAGCAACACCAACATGATGTCGACGAGCGGCGTGACATTGATGTCCGCCAGCACGTCGTCGTCATTGCCGCCCGACTTGGCTGCCATCGCCTACGCCTTCTTGCCGGCCGCGCCCGCATCGGGGGCCGTGGTCTTGAGGTGCGCGAGCAAAATCGCCGCCAGCGCCTCGGTGTTGGACGTTGCCCGTTTGACCTGGGTTCGAAACTGGTTGTACGCGACCACGGCGGGAATCGCGACGGCCAGGCCCACGGCCGTGGCGACCAGCGCTTCGCTGATCGAACCCATGATCAAGGCCTGACGGCTGCCGCCGACCCCGACCTGCTGCTTCAGGTTGGCAAACGCGCCGAGGATGCCGATGACCGTGCCGAGCAGGCCGACAAACGGGGCGTTGGCGCCAAGAGATGACAGGAACATCAAGAATCTCTCGTAGCGCATGCGCTCGGTCGCCGTCGTTGCCGCCATCACTTCGGCGACGGCTTCCGGGCCGCGGTGCATCTCGCGCACGCCGGCCGCCACCACCACGGCTTCCATGCCGCGGTAGGGCGCCAGCAGCGCGGTCGCCTCGCTCGCGCCGCGCTCCAGCGCGCCCAGCAGCTTGGGCTGTAACGCCTCAACCGGAACCCGGTTTTGCCACAGGAACAGCACCCGTTCGACCATCGCCGCCACGGACAGCACCGCCAGGCCAAGCAGCAGCCACAGCACCCATTCGGCGCCAACCTGATCGAAAAGCAGCGCGAGTCGCTCCGTCATGGCTTCCTGGCAGTCGGCGCGCGATCCAAGCACGGGCTTTGGGTGGCGCGGAAAAATCCGTTATCGTGTGGCCGTGGCGGCTGGCCTTGCCCGGTGGGCGGGCGCGGGCCGCGGGCGCAAAATGGTGACAGCGCCTCGATAGCCTTGCAAGCTGCCAGTTGGGACGCTCTGGCCCGGGTTCGGGCCGGCAACCGTGACACGGTGCCCGTGTGGTCGTTGCGTGTCACGTTCAGGTCGAGGCGATGACGCACGATTCTTCGCATCCGCGCGCGGGTTTGCTGGTCGGCGACGACACCAGGGGCGTGCGCGCGGTTGAACCCAACACGGCGAAGTGCCCGGCCATTCCCAGCGGTGTGGCGGCCGACGGCAGCGACGAGGCCCTGTACGCACCGATCGCGATCGCAGGCGTGCCGACCATCGACGAACTGGTCGCGGCGATGCGCACCTACCTGCCCGACGCCGACATGGCGCTGGTGCGGCGGGCCTACGCGTTCAGCGCGCGCAGCCACGACGGGCAGCTGCGCAAGTCGGGAGAACCGTACTTTGCCCACCCGGTGGCAGTGGCATTCCTGCTTGCCCGTTTGCGCTTGGACGTGGCGGCGATCAGCGCTGGCCTGCTGCACGACGTGGCAGAGGACACGGCGGTCACCATCGACGAAATCGCGCGGCGTTTCTCGCCCGAAGTGTCCGCGATCGTCGATGGCGTGACCAAGCTCGAGGCGATCAAGTACAGCAGCCAGCAGGCCCGCCAGGCCGAGAACTTTCGCAAGATGCTGGTGGCGATGTCGAAAGACATCCGCGTGCTGCTGATCAAGCTCGCCGATCGGCTGCACAACATGAGCACGCTCGATTTCAAGAAGCCCGACAGCCAGCGCAAGATCGCGCAAGAGACGCTGGAGATTTACGCGCCACTGGCCAACCGCCTGGGCATCGGTTGGATGAAAGCGCAACTGGAAGACCTGTCGTTTCGCTACCTGCACCCGGACGAGTACAAGCGGCTCGCCCACCTGGTCGGCGCCCGTCAGGTCGAGCGGCAGCAGTATGTCATTCGCGCCGTCGACGAGATTCGCCAGCTGATGACCGCCGAAGGCCTGCCCAACGCCCAGGTGTCGGGGCGGCCCAAGCACCTGTTTGGCCTGTGGAAGAAGATGGACAACGGCCGGGTGCCGTATGAGCAGATCTACGACACCCAAGGGTTTCGGGTGGTCGTCGCCGACATCAAGGAGTGCTACCAGGCCTTGGGCGCAGTGCATACGCATTGGAAGCCGATCCCTGGTCGCTTCAAGGACTACATCGCGCTGCCCAAGGCCAATCGCTACCAGTCGCTGCATACGTCGGTCATGGGGCCGGGCGCCGAGCGGATCGAGATCCAGATCCGCACCGTCGACATGCACCGGCTGGCCGACGAAGGCGTGGCGTGCCACTGGCGCTACAAAGAGCGCGGCGAGTCGATCAGCGTCCGCGACGAAGAGCGCTTTACCTGGCTCAAGCAGCTTTTGGAGTTCCATACCAACGCCAAGGACG
>CAXRHS010000767.1:0-2159 GCA_964230235.1 Myxococcota bacterium | reverse complement strand
ACCACGCGGGCGGTCCGTATCAGGATGCCGACGCCTACTTGCCCGACGCCGCGTCCGAACTGCAGCGGCGCGCCGACGCCCTGCAAGCGCAGTTCGAGGGTGCCAAGGCCAAGGCTACACTGGCGACCCAGTTGGCGACGCCCTGGTACCTCGCGCAGCGCCAGGATCTGCAAGCGCGCATCGCGCGCGCCAACGCGGCGGTCGGTCAGCCTCTACCGACCGGCAAGCTCGCGGCGTTTCGCAGTGTCGGTCTGCCGTGGACCGCGCCGACCGATCCCGCGATGACCGCGCTGGTCGGCCGCTACGAAAAGCGCGCCGCCGCAAGTGCCGAGCAACTGGCCGCCCAGCCGGTGCCGCCGATCGCCGGCCAGCCCCACTACGTCGGCTACGGCGAGTGCATGGGCTGCCACATGACGACACAGGGCTTCTCACTCAACGACGCCCACAGCCATGCCTGGCAGACCCTGCAAGACGCCGGCAAGACCCGCGACTTGGACTGCGTGCCTTGCCACGTAACCGGCTGGCAGGCTCCGGGCGGCAGCGCGCTCGCCAACGTAGACAAGTTCAGCGCCGTGCGCTGTGAGGCATGCCACGGCCCGGGCTCAGAACACGCCGCCGACCCCGCCGGCACCAAAGCGGCTGGACAAGTTGGCGCAGTTCGCGCGGAAGTCTGCCAGACCTGCCATACCGCACAGCACTCGCCGCGTTTCGACTTCGTCGAGTACCGCAAACGCTTGCTGGTCGCCGGTCACGGCGCGCGCCTGTTGTAGCGGGAACAGTTGCCGGCAGCCGGTGTGGTCGATTCGGGCGGCCGGGCAGCCTTGCTCTCGCTGCGGTCGGCCTTTGCGCCACGGCGCGGTTCGGTGGCGGGGACGCACCTTGGGGACCGTGTAAAATCAATTCGATTTTCCACGTTGGCCCGTTGCTTGCCAAGTGGGTCGCAAGCTCGCGACTTTGCAAGTCGACTCGCCGCTCCGCTCCGCGCTTGTGTCGATCGACTTGTTTTTTACACGGGTTCTTGGGGCGTGGGCGGACGGCTGCGGCAGTCTGTCTTGGCGGTTCAACCGACGATGCGACCCAAACCCCTTGCCAATCGCCCGACAAAGCCTAAAATGCCACGCCTTTTTCCGACCAGGCCGGTCGGTGCGGTCGCTGCCATGCGGTTTCTGGTTGGCATCTTGTGCGTAGCCTTGGGGTTGTCCGGCTGCGTCGGCAATTCCGCGGGAAGTCCGAGTCTTGGCTCAGGCGGCACCGGGGCCCAGGCCGACGGTGCCGCCAGTTTGCCCGATGGCGGAACAGCGACTGGCGCTGGCGACGCAACTGCCGGCAGCGACACCGCCACCCGCGGGCCCGATGCTGGCCCCGTTGGTGGCTCAGACAGCGCCGCGCCAGGTGATGCCGACCAACCCGATGCGCCGCCACCGCCAGACGCAGCGGCCGACACCGCACCGGCGGGCTGCCAGAATCCGGCAGACTGCGACGACAACAACTACTGCACCACCGACACCTGCAACGCGGATGGCAACTGCAGCCACGCGGCGATTGCCGGTTGCGCCCCTCCGCAAACGCCGTGCAACGCCAGCAACCCCTGCAAAGCGGGCGTGTGCGACCCCGCGACCAACGCCTGTGCCCAGTGCTTGACGACGGCCGACTGCGCCAAGGGCAGTCTGTGCCAGGGCAAACAGTGCAAGCCGGCCCAAGCCTGCAAAAGCGACATCGACTGCAAAGCCACCAAGCAGGTGTGCGGAACCGCGACCGGCCTGTGCGTCGACTGCAACAGCGGGCTCGACTGCGGCACCGGCGAGTCGTGCCTCGACAGCAAATGCGTGGCAGCGGCGCCGTGCAAATCGAGCAAAGACTGCCCGGCGGTCTGCAACCAGCCAAAAGGCGTGTGCGTCGAGTGCGTGACGACCGACGACTGCGCGGCGGGCAAGTTCTGCGCCGCCGACGGCAAGTGCGCGCAAGCGGTGTGCCTGGGGCCAGCGTGCGGGAGCGCGAACTGGCTTTTCGGTTGCAAGGCTGACGGCAGCGGCTACCAGGCAGGCGTCACCTGCGAGGACGGCGAACCGTGCACCGACACCAGCTGTTCGGGTAGCAAGGGATGCCAGAAGCTCGACAACGCGGCACCGTGCAACGACAGATCGGAAGAGCACACGTCT
>CAXRHS010000766.1:0-3186 GCA_964230235.1 Myxococcota bacterium | reverse complement strand
CCCGGTCCGCTGGTGGTGGCGGTATCGACGTTGCCGGCGTAGGCCTGCACGGCGTCGGACTTCTCGCCGCCCTCTTTCTTGCTGCCCAGCAGGTCGGCCGCCGACTGCCCCGCGACCACCCGATCGGCCACGGCGTCGGCTTCGCGCTCCAGCGGGTCGCCCGGCGCACTTTTGCCGCCGGCCGGCAAGCGGCCCTGGCGCTGCTGGATGAGGTGGGCCGCCTCGTGCGCCGCCATGTGCAGGTCGGGTTTCTTTTGGAACACCACCTTGTCGCCCTGGGTAAAGGCCGGGGCCCCGATTTGCTCTGCGGTCTTGCCGGCCTCACCGCCGACATAGGCGCGCACGCCCGACAGGCTGTGCGGCCCAAAGGCCTTCTCGATCTGCGCGCGGTAGGGCAGGTCGCCGCCCGGACCCTCGTTCTTGCCGGCGTCGGCGGCCTGCTTCTTGGCGTCGGCGCCGCTCATGGTCAGCTCGCCGCCCGGCTTGACGTACTCAGCGCCCTGCTCGTAGTCCTTGCCCTTGAGGTCGTCGCGCACAGCCTCCGCGCTGCCCGGCTTGGCCTTTTGGGGACCTTTTTCGGCTGCACCGGGCGCTGCCGGCCCGCGCTTGGCACCTGCCGGGCCTGCACCTGCTGCCGCGCCCGGGATGGGTGGCGCATTGGGGGCGGGCGCCGAACTTCCTGGCTTGCCTTCCGCTGGGTTGCGGCCGGCGGGGTTCGGGGTCTGCGCTGCGTTCATCGGGTGGCCTCCACGGCGTCCAGACTGCGCATCGTACGTCGCAACGGCTGCCGATCGCCAGCGGCGCGGACCGGGCTACCTGCGGATTGGGGTTTGGGCTCCCCGCCTTGCGCTCAGGCCGGCGGCAAGGCCGCAACGCGGTCGCTGAACATCCACATCGCGGACAGCAGCGCGCGCGGGGTGACTTGCACCGCGGTGCCGTGCGACATGGTGACGCGCTGGAACGGCCAACGCGCCACCGCGTCCACGCTGGCCAGGAAAGCCGGCCGGTCTCTGGCATACAACCACCACAGGCGACTCTGCGCCAGCTTGTCGCGCGTTCCCATGGTGGTCAGCGCCAGGCGGGTCGGCCACGCCATCGGCTCGCGCACGTGAACCACCAGGTCGGTGGTCAGCAAGGTTGCGCTCGGCCGGTGAAACCACACGATTTCGTTGAGCCGCGGCGCGCCGCGCAGCCACGCTTGATCGAAGGTCTGCGCAAGGTCCGGCGGCGCGGTGTCGCCCAGTTCGCTTGACCACCGCAAGTCCTTGCGTTTGGCGGCAAGGCCCGGGGCGCCGTGCAACTGGGCATCGGGCCAGCGGGCGTGCGCCGCGCCGACAAACAGGTGATGCAGGCAATTGGGCGCCAGGATGTGGCGCACCGGTCCGAGTGCGTCGATGGCCTTGGCGTCGGCGTCGTCCAGCCGAATTGGCGCATGCAGCGCGAGGCTGCCGTCTGCCAGCCGCACGATTGTCGTCGTGACCGGCAAGCGCACCCCTCCTGGAAAGCGCATGGCGTCGGCTACCTGCCACAGACCATCGGCGAGGGATTGCAACAAGGGGGCCTTTGTTCAAGTGCGCTTGCGGCCAAGGAAACACGGGTAGTCTTCGAGCGGCGCGGCGCCTCCGCCCTGCCTTGCGGGCGCCTGGTTGCGCTCGCTACGACATCATACGCCAACACCTTCTTACTGCACCTGCAGGATCGCCTTGGCGTCCTTGGTGGTGCCATCGCCGAGCTGGCCAAGGTTGTTGCCGCCCCACGCAAACAGCTTGCCGGCCGCCGTTCGCGCCAGCGTGTGCTGACCGCCGAGCGCCAGCTGCACGATGTCTGCGATTCCAGACAATTCCGCCGGTGCCGTCAAATACAGGGACTTGCTGGTCGGCACCGCCTGCAACTTGCCGTTGTCGCCCCAACAGAGCAGCTTGCCCCCCGCCAGCGCGCAGGTGTGCGCCCCGCCCGCGGCCAGGTGGGTGACGCCGGTCAGGTTCGCGATCTTGCCCGGGCTCGCCATGGTCGACGGCCCTTGCAGCCCAGTCTGACCGTAGTTGTTGGCGCCCCAACACAGCACACCGCCATCTGCGAGCAGCGCACACGCGTGTTCCGCGCCCGTTGCGATGGCCTTGGCGCCGGTCACACCCTTGGCTGGCTTTGGTACCAGCGACTCGGCCGCGCTGCCGCCGGTCATACCCAGGCCAAGCTGACCCGAACCATTGTAGCCCCAACACGCGACCGTGGCGTCGGCCACCACCGCGCAGCAGTAGGTATTGCCGCAATCCAGGTCTTTGGCCGTTTGCGCCAACTGCACCGGCTTGGCGGCCTGGCCCACGTCGTTGCCTCCCGAACCGAGCTGCCCCGCACTGCCCAGGCCCCAGCACTGGACCGCGCCACCGGTGTCGCGCGCGCAGCTGTGGTACTGCCCGATCGCCAGTTGTACGGCCGGCACCAGCACCTGCACGGGTGACGGCTGGTTCTTGCCCTTGACGCCATCGGCGGTGACTTGCGCGAACTGGTTGTCACCCCAACAGAAGAGGCCCTTGGCGGTGGTCGCGCAGCAATGGTACTCGCCGCAGTCGACTTGCGAGGCGCCCGCCAAGCTGCCGACGACCTGCGGGGTGGTGAACCATTTGCCGTCGCTGGAACCGGCGCCGACCTGGCCCTCTTTGTCGTCGCCCCAGCACAGCACCTGGCCGCCAGTGCTGGTGATGGCGCAACTGAGGTAGGTGGCGGCGGCGACTTGCGAGACTCCGTTGGCGATACCGCCCGCGCAGACGCCTTTGGCACACGACTTGGCAGGTCCGCAGACCGTGCCGTCCGCCTGGGTCTTGTGTTCGCAGCCTTTGGCGGCGGCGCAAGTGTCGGCGGTGCAGGGGTTGCCGTCGTCGCACTTGGCCGGCGCTCCGGGTTGGCAGGTGCCGGCGAGACAGACATCGCCCGTGGTGCAGGCGTTGCCGTCGTCGCAAGCGATGGCCGTTTGCGGCAGCGGATAGCAGTAGGTCACGCACTGCCAGCCCTGGCACGTGCTCGGGGGCGGGCCGCAGTCGGCCGCGGTGGTGCACGGGACCGGGCCGCTATCTTTGGGGGTGGCGTCGGGTTTGCTGTCGGCGGGTGTGGCGACGTCGGCGGCAATCTCTGGCGCTTGTCCGTCGGTCTGCGCGGAGGAGTCAGGCCATGTTGTTGCCTCGCTTGCCG
>CAXRHS010000765.1:0-6693 GCA_964230235.1 Myxococcota bacterium | reverse complement strand
GCGACGGCCAGGGGGTCGCTTGGAGCGCCCGCGGGACCGGCAACAATTGGGCGGTTTTCATCGCCGCGGCCGATGGTTCGAGCGGTCCGGCCGGTCAGCGGGTCAGCGCCTGGCAAGGGGTGCGGCCGCGCGTGACGGCGGCGTTGCTGGGCAAGCTTGCGCTGGTCGGCACCGACGGGCAGGGCGCGGTGCAGCGTTGGCCGCTGCCGGGCGGGCCAGATACCCAGCCGGTGGTGCTGCACACGGTGCCGCAAATCGTCAACCAGAGCGGGCCATGGCCGGTGTTGTCGACCGCGGGCGCGCAGGTGATTTTTGACGCCAACACCCCGCAAGGCTGGAAAAGCTGGACCGTACCGCTGACCGGTGGACCGGCCACGACGCTGCCGGGCGCGTGGTACCGCGACCTGGTCACGCCCTTCGGCGTGGTCGTCCACGCGTACACCAAGCGCGCTGGGCTGTTTGCAGCCGCGGCGGGCGGCGCGGCGAAGGCGCTGACCGGTTGGCACGAGGCCAGCATCCAGCAGGCGCAGTTGGTGGCCGATGGGTCGTGGGCCCTCTACGCTTGCGCGGCACCCAAGCCTGGCTGGTACGCGGCGCCAACCGGCGCCAGTGCGCCGGCAGCCCGTTGGGTCATGCCGGTCGAGCTGCCACCCGGCCAGGGGCTGACGCTCCCCGTACCTGCGATCCTCGGCGACCACGTGCTGGCCTTGCACAACGGCAAACTGGACGCGTGGCCGCTGACACCCGCAAGCTCTGGCTTGGCGACTCCAGTGCTGGCCAGCGGTGTGAGTCAGTTTCTGGTTCATGCCGAGCGGGCGGTGGCGGTGCAAAACGGCAAGCTGCTGGCCGTTGCGCCTGGCAAGGTCGCCGTCGCCGTGCTGAACCAGGGCGACGTGCAGGCAGTGGCCGCAGTGCCCGGAACCAACCGGGTCGTCGCCGCTCTCGGCAAGCCGGGACAGCTGCAGGTGGTATCGGCGCGCCTGGACGGCAGCGACGCCGCTGCGCCGCCCTTGTTGGCGGATGCGGTTCCCGGACTGCCGTTGGCGCTGCTGCCGACCCTGGCTGCGGATCGCCTCGTGCTGGCCGTCTCGATCGAGGCAACCGCCGTGTCCAAGCCAGACTTGTTGCTGACAACGGCGCTCAGCGCCCCGGCACCTGTCGCCGTCACGGCGCTGGCGCCCAAAGGCCACTGGCTGTGGGGGACCAACTGGATGTTCGAGGGCTTTGCGAGCGTCGCCAACCCTGGCGTCTGGCAGGTGCCAGGGGGCAAGCGCGTCCTGCTGACCGGCCCTCAGGGCCTGATGAGCGCCCGCCTGGACGGCAGCGATGCCACCCAGCCGCTGCACCTGGGGCCGGGCACGCGCCGCGTTGGGGCGCCGTACAGCCCCGACGGCAATTGGGTACTGACTGCAGAAGGCAAGGCGCTGCAGTTGGCGCGCCCGGACCAGCCGGGATCTCAGCAGGCGCTGACGCCACCGCTGCCGCAACCCGTGGCCGAGGCGGTGTGGACCGCGGACGCCAAGGCGGTGGTGTTCCGGGCCAGCGGCGATTTCGACCAGCCCGAAGGGGCAGGGCAGCTGTACCGCGCAGACCTGGCCACCCCAGCTGTCCAACCGCAGCCGTTGCTGCCCGCCGGTCAGGTGGCGGTGCGCTTGTACGGGCTGACCCCAGACGGAACCGCCGCGGTGTGGCTGCGGCGCAGCACCGATCACAGCCTGTTCCTGGCGCCGGTCGCGGCCAAAGGCACTGCCGCGCCGAGCATCCCGTTGACCCCGGTGGACGACGTTGCGGAGCAGTTGGTGGGGTTTGTGCCGGGGCCATAGCCCGTGACGTTCTGGCACGACCGAGTCTCGCGCGGACTGGCGTTAGGACCCGTGTAAAGACCAGGCGATCGACAGCTGCGCGGCGCGGAGCGGCGAGGCGACTTGCAGAGTCGCGAGCTTGCGACCCACTTGGCAAGCGATGGGCCCACGTAGAAAATCGATTGGATTTTCTACGGGCCCCTACTGAACCTGAAACTCCAGCGGAAACGCCGCCAGACGCATCCGATGTCGCACCAGCCCGGGCCAGTCTTTCGGCAGGGCATTGCACCACGCGATGTAGCCCGGCACGGTCGCGAACACCCGCTCAGCGTTGGCAAAATGCGGGTCGGCGCGCAGGGTCTGCTCTTGGCGCACCATCGGTTCGGCGTTCTTGGGGTCGCGGCGAAACGCGCGCACGTACGCCAGCAGGCGGGGGTGGTAGGTCGGGTCTTCGACGATCGCGCCGATCGTGCCCGCCCGTGGGTGGGTACCCGCGACCATCGCCGCCACTTCGTCTTCAAAGCGCTGCAGGCCATCGGGCCACATCGCCATCAGCTGCAAGTCGTAGATGGGAGTGAGGTGCACGACTTGCATGACATGGCCACTTATCGTCTCAAAATCGGCAAACAGCCCGGTTGGGTCGGCGATCGAAAGCGGATCGTCCAGGCCGCGCAACAGCTGGTGAAAGCGAAAGTCGATGCCCTGGTGGTCGTAGTAGTCGGCGGCCGCGGGTACGATGACAAAGCGCAGCATGTCCCAGGCGCCGAACGCCAGCTGCCAGCGGTTGGGGATGCGGTCGAGCAGACCTTGCGCCTGCAAGCAGTGCAGGCGGCGCTCGAGCTCGCCGCCGCCGAGGTTGTTCAGTGTGCGCGCGGTGCGGGTGGCTTTGGCAAGGACGGCGGCGCGGTCGCCGATGGCCTGGCGGATCAGGCGCAAAGGAGCCTGTGTTTGGCGGGTCGTCGGCATACCAGTGCCAAGCGTGCGGGGGACACGGGCGGGGCGCAATTGTCGCCGCAATCCGCTGCGGTCGGCAAGTTCTGTCAGGGCGCTGCCAACCCCTTGGCCAGCTGCACGCGCAACACCGCCGCTGCATCGACCTCGGCACGCGTCCACGGCAGCGCAACGGTCTTGGTCGCCAGCCAGTCGGCCGCTTGCGACTTGAAGTGCGCGTGCGCCGAGTCGGCCGCAGCACCGCCCGCTAGCGCTTGCACCGCCCGCGAAGGGTTGCCGAGTTGCACGCACAGCCGAAACACCGCGCCCTCAGTGGTCAGCCACGGCAGCTTGGCTGGCGCGCCATCGGTCTCGACCACCGGATAGTCGGCGGCTTGGACGGTGCGATGGCCGCCACCAGTCGGCAGCGGACCCAGCGACAGGTCGTCGAAAAGCACGTTCTTGAAGCGCACCTGGTGCAGGTCGCCCCAGCGCCACGCTGCCGGTTGCTTGGCTTTGCCTGCGTCGCCCGCGTAGTGGCCGGCGACTTGATCCACCGCGTGCGCAAACGACGACAGCAGGATATCGGTTGCGGTCTCGACCTTGGGCGTACCGGCGTTGTCCCACCAGGCCGTCGCGCCCGACCCAGGGCGCAGCCAGGCCGCGATGGTGCGGCCGCCGATCGCAGCGAGGTAGCCTCGCCCCAACGGCAAAAGCGGCTCGGGAATGTCGTCGGCGATAGCCTCGCGTACCAGGTGGTTGTACCAGGCCCCAAACACCGCAGCGCCGGCCGAGTCGACATCTTGCCGGCGGTTCCAGGCTTTGAGCACCCCAAGCGCATCGCACTGCACGGCGCTGGCCGCGCAAATCGTCGCCTCGAGCGGCAGCAGGTGCGGCAGATAGGCGTCGGCCAGCTGCGCGTGGTCGTCGACCTGCAGCGCTGTCATCTGGTCCAAGGTCAGCTTGCCGTCACCCGTCAGCTCCAGCAGCCGCTTGGTGATGCGGTGGCCCCGGCTGCCGAGATCCTGGAAGTGCGCGAAATACACCGCATCGTTGGTCAGGTCGTTGTCGTTGGCCTGCGGACCTTGCTGGTGGTTGGCTGTGACGGCAAAGCCCTTCTTGGGGTCCACCAACTTGGGCACCTCGGCAAACGGTAGGATGCCCGGCCACTCGCCGGCGCCGTCGCCGGGCAAGGGATCCCACGGCGGTTGCACTTTGGCCGGTTGTGCGCGCTGTGGCCAACCGCCCGCGGCCACGTAGGCCACGCGGCCCTTGGCGTCGCCGAGCGTCCAGTTCATCACGCCGCCGTTGAAATTCTGCAGCGCGGCGAGGCCCTGGTCCAAGTCCGCGGCGGTCAGCAGCTTGTCGAGCGCCACCGCCTCACGGCTGTCGGTGCGAAACCCGGACCAACGCGCCGACAGCACGATGCCCTGACCCGACAACGCGGTCGCAATCAGCGGTGGCACCAGGTCGTTGAGTACCGGACCGTGGTGGGGCACCCAGCGCACTTTCTTGCTCTGCGGCTTGCTGTCGGCGACCTTGCCACCTTCCGGGCGCACCAAGATCGTCTCGTCGCGGGTGGCAAACGGCACGCAAGTGCCCTGGAGCAGCACGCCTTTTTCGCCGTCGCAGGGCACTTCAAGGTACAGGTCCGTCGCATCGACGTAGCTGTTGGTGATGCCCCAAGCCAACTGGTCGGTGTGGCCGAAAACCGACCACGGCACGCCCGGCAAGGTGTGGCCGAACACGCCGTTGCCGCCGCGCGCGAGGTCGACAAGGTGCATCGGGTACAGGCGCGACGGCAGCTCGATGTTCATGTGGGGGTCGTTGCACGACAAGGCGCCTGGCCCTTCGGCGGCATGGCTGCCCGCGACCACCCAGGCGTTGCTGCCGCCCATTTCACCGGGTCGCTGGCGGCCTGCCAGTTGCGCCGAGGCCTGCGCCAGTTGGGCGAGGGCCGTGGCAATGACCTGGCGCTGCTCTGCCGTGTAGTTGCGGTTGTCTGGGGTGCGCAGCGGTGTTGCGACCGTGGGGCCAAATGGCAACGCTTGTGCCTGCGCGCCATCGCTGGCCAGACTGAAGAATTGCTGCGCGAACGGCGCGCCGTCTTCCAAGATGTGGGAGGGGTACAGCGGCTGAAAGCGGAAGATGTCGTGGAACTTCTCGGCGCCCATCAAGAACTTGCAGGCGTACACCACCAGTTCCATGTCGCCGCCAAAGTTCTGGCTGAACACCAGCGCCCGGCCGAGCGCCAGGCTGTCGACCGGTGACCACGGCTCCGGCCACCAGTCCTTGTCGATGCGGTCGAGGTCCGCCGGGCGCTTCAGCCCATTGCGGCTCGCCTTGAAGTCGGCCAGCGCAGTGTTGACGCCATGCGCGTACGAACGCAGCAAGTGGCCAATGCGCGGGTGGTTCTGGTCCAGCCAGGCCAGGTTCTGGGTCGCGAGACCGCGAAAATCCACGGCTCGCTTGGCGCCATCGTCCTCAGCAAACTTGGCCCCCCACAGCTGCGCGCGGGTGCCGTAAGCAAAGCGCCGCCAGTACTCCATGTGCAACAACCGGTCGCGCGCGGTCTCGGAGCCCTGCGCGAACAGCAGGTCGCCCATGCCGTAGGCGTAGACGTGCGCCATGCCGCGGGCGTCGCGGTCGACTTGCACGGGGTTGGCGAGGCGGGCGGCGAACAGTGGGCCGGGGATCGGTGCGGCCGGCGGCGCTTTGGCGGCACAGGCGGTGGCCAGCAGGCACACAAGGGCGAGGGGCACGGCGAAGCGGGACAAGGTGGGCATGGCGGGCCTTGGAGCGGGGGCGCGGAGCCTACTGGATTGGTGAGGTCAGGGCGCACTCATCGGCACAACTGCGCCAAACCTTTGCTGCCTTGCGATCAGCCACCACAAGCCTTCGACTTCGGCGCCGCCGGCAGGCCCAGGCCTTTGGGCACCGTGTAGCACGGCGTCACGCACGCATCGCCCTTGGCCTGCCACATCAAGTTGCTGCCGCTCGCACAGGACGACCCCGACTGGTAGCAGCGCTGCAGCAGCGGATCGGTCCCGCCATTGGCCAAATTCGGCCAATAGATGCGACCCACGTGCCACAGGTCGCCCGGCTGCAACGCCACGGGGCCGATTTTGGCGACCAGCGCCCCAAGGGCCCACAGCTGGACCGATGCTAGCGACGGTCCGTACCCCGCGTCGTACCAATGGTGAACGCCGACGGAGTACGCGACCGGTGCAGCTGGCGTTCCTTCGACCGCGAGCAGGCCAAGCCACGCCGAGCCAGGGTTGTCCGACTGGTCTTGGGAGAGCTTCGGGTCGTCGGTGGCATCACCCGCCAAGCCCCAGTCCGGATTCGGGTTGGCCCAAAAAGCGTCCCACGGCAGGCTGAACCACGGGTCGGGCGTGCCGTCGCAGTCCTGGTCCAAGGTCTGTGCCAGCGGATGGGCCAGGTGCAGGTCCAGCTGTGCGCTGGCAGCCGGCCCGGCGTCGGTCGGATCGGGATCGCCGGGCGTGTGCCACTGCAGCGTGACTGTGAGGTCGCTGACCGGAACCACCAACACGTTGAGGCAGCTGGGCACACACGACGGGATGCCGTAGGCGTCCGTGACGGTAACGCAAAACTGGTATTCCCCGGGTTTGTCGGCCTTGAACGTCGGGTTGGGAAACGTCGCGTTCGGCGTCAGCTTTTGGGTCGTAGTCCCCGGCGCATTGACCGTCCATTGGTAGTGGGCGATCGGCACCGACCAGTAGTTCTTGGCCGCATCGCCCTTGAGGTGCAGCGTGGTGCCGGGCACGACCATGTCGCCTTCGTCGACGGTGGCTTTGGCGATGGGGCAAGTTGCGGTCGCGCCGCTTCCGATGAGCTTGACTTCATAGGTCTGGCCCGCAGCGTGGATGGCCACGACGGCGACGTCCGGCACGTCCCACAGGTTCTGCGGCGCGTATTGCAGGGCCAGCGCCGCAGACTT
>CAXRHS010000764.1:0-2441 GCA_964230235.1 Myxococcota bacterium | reverse complement strand
CCCTGGACGATGGTGTTGGCGATGTTGTTGTTGACCAGCGTAGGCACGTTGGCGGCGACAACCATCTTCTTTGCGTGCTGCCCAAGCGCGCGAACCAGACCGAGCCACCCCGGCGATTCCGCGCTGGATAACGAGGCGAAGTGCGCGTTGAGCGCCTTCAATGCGCCAGGCTCAACGTGGACATTGACCATTTTCGGCGGCGGATCGGTGCCGCGCATCAGGTCTTTCCACCAAGCGCCAACGTGCTTTGCCAAACCGCCCGTTTCTGACGCTGGCACATAGCGCAACGCCCAATCCGCCAACCGCTCCAACTTGACGGCTTGCGCGGCGTCGCCCGCTTCGCTGGCCATGCGCCGCAACTCGCTGGCCACCTTGACGCCCGAGTACGGCATCGCCATCGGGTAGACTTCGCCTTGGCCAAGCACGCGCTTCGCAAGTTCCTCCGCGTACCGCCCAACGGTGCCAATCGCCGCAGGGTTGGGCGTGCCGTCCTTGTCGGTCATGAAGCGGTACAGTTCGGCCGACAGGTCGCGCAGCACTTGCGTTCCAAACGCCGCTTCGGCCATGTCGCTGACCACCGACCGCATCACTTCGGCCTTGACCTTGGGCGATGCCTTGGCGTTGACCGCGGCCATGTCCTTGCGCGTGAACAGGTCCGTGCCGTTGGGGGCGACGAGCTCCGGGAACCGCGACTTGGAAATTGCGCTGACCCGCTTGGTATCCTCCAGCTGCGCAAGCCATTCGCCCAGCATCTTGCGGATCGCGGGCGCGGACATGCCAGCCTTCTGTGCCCGTTCGCGCACAAGGTCAATCGCCGCCTTGCGAATCTTGCTGTGGCGAAGTGTCTGCGTGCTGTCGTCGTCAAAGGCGTCAAGCACGCGCTGGCCGATGCGCTCCGGCGTCAACTCTTTCAAGCCCTGGTCGATTTGGCGCTCGAAGATGTCTGGCGCGGGAAACCCAACCTCTTGCTCGATTGGCGACACCGACCGTTCCCAAGTAGGCGTGCGCTGCTGCGGGTAGTAGGCGTCCTTGACCACGCGGGCAACTTCGTCAAGCGCGCGGTTGACTGCCGGGTTGTCGGTGCGCGCAGGCTTGGGCGGCTCTTCTGGCAGTTGGCGGCTGGCCATTTCATAAAAGGTCTGCTGACCGCGCAACGCTGGCGCAGTCGGGGCGTCCACCGCCTTGCGATCCGCTGCCATCTGCAACGCTGCGCGGTGTTGAATCAGACCGCCTCCCGGCGTCACGCCAAACTGTTCGACTTCCGCAGTTGGACGGCGTGGTCCCCCGTAGGACAGGTCGATCATCTTGGCGCGCTGGCCAAACTCCGCTTCTGCCATCAGGAACGCGGCGGCGGGCGCGGCGGCTTTCTCGGGCACCCCAAGGTCGCGCAGCACCTGAGCCAACCCTGCCGGCGCAGCGTCGATGTTGCGCCCGAGCATGTAGTCCGCGACCGTGCGCCCAATCTGGTACACGCTGGCGTCGGCGGGAAGGTCGTTCTTGGCAACCCACTTTGCCAGGTCGGCCGCGCTGGCGCTCTTGGCTTTGGCAACGTCCGCAGCATCCCGGCTTGCCGTCGCAGCCTTCAACGCAGGCGCTTTGTCCAAGTCGAACCCAGCCGCGAGCGCGTCACGCTTGGCCTTGGACGCCGCCGTTGCTGCCTCCTCGATTGCCAGCCGCCGGGTCTTGGGCACTTCTGGCAACAGGTCGTGCAGGTCCAGACGTTGCCCTTGCTGCACGGCTAGGTCTGCTTTGGCGACAAGGCGACGCGTTTGCTCCGGCACCCCCCGCTGCACCAGCGCGTCATACACGCCGCGCATTTCCGGCGAAATGGTCAAGTCGATTTCGCTGCCGGTCAGCTTCGCGTAAATCTTGCCGAGCCAGTCCTTGAACTTGGCGAAAATCTGCGCAAGTTTGGCGGTCGGAGCAACCCCATCGTGCAGGTATCGCTCGAACCCGCGGGCAAACTTCTCTTCTGCCGGACGGTCCCAGACGCCGCCTTTCGCGCCGGCCCAATCTTCGGCGTGCTTGATTTGATCAGGCGTGAACCCGCCCTCTTCGTTCAGCACCCAACGACGGGCAATGTGCGACAACTCGTGAACGCCGGTTGATGCGTCAGGCGACTTCAATGCGCGAATCAGGGCGGTGCCGTCGGCCAAGAACTCGACCGCGCCTTTCGCGGGCTGAAACAGCGGCAACCCTTGTTCCGCAACCGCCGAACGCATCTCCGGCGGCGTGGCAAGAAACGGCACGTCATGCTCAACGCCAGCGATGTCAACCGAGGTGCGCTCGACCTTGCCTCCGAATTTCTTGGCGATGTCGTTGGCCGTTGCTGGAAGTTGCCGGTCGTAGAACGACTGCGTGGCCGGCGAAGCAACCTCCATTGCCATGCCGTCCAGCGTCCGAATACTGCTCCCTGGTGCCGATTCGGCACCTTCGCCGCG
>CAXRHS010000763.1:0-2275 GCA_964230235.1 Myxococcota bacterium | reverse complement strand
ATCGTGACCGGTGGCACCTTTGGCATCGTGTTGCAGCGCAAACCGCTGTGGAGCGCGGCCGCGACCTGGGTGGCCGGCAACAGCCAACAGAACCTGGCAAGCGACCAGGGTCTGCAAGTGCCGCCAGCGCCATCGGTGGTGGCTGTCGGCGGATTTGAGTAGCCAGATTTCTGGCAGCAGGCGACCTGCTGCCGAGGCAACCGATGGCCCACGCGCGCGACCCTTTGGCGACCCCAGCGACATTGTTGGCCGACCTGCACACCTTGGGCGTGCGCGCTGGCGACATCGCGATGGTGCACGCCTCGTTGCGCCGGCTTGGCCCGGTACAGGGCGGCGCAGCAGGTGTCGTTGCTGCGCTGGATGCGGCCTTTGGTCCCGACGGCCTGTGGCTCATGGTCCTTGGCGCCCAAGACGACCATGCTTGGGTCAACGAGCGGCCTGAAGCGGAGCGCGTCTTGCTCCTGACCGACGCCGAACCGTTTGACCCGCTGCGCACGCCCGCCCAGGCGGATGTGCGCAAGCTGGCTGAAGTGATGCGCCAGAGTGCGGGGACAGTGGTCAGCGACCATCCCGAGGGACGGTTTGGTGCGCGCGGTGCCTTGGCCACTCAGTGGATGGCGAGCCAGCCATGGCATGACTACTACGGCCCGGGTTCGCCCCTGCAGCGCCTGTGCGAAGCCGGTGGCCGCGTGCTGCGTTTGGGCGCCGACGACGAGACGGTGACGGCCTTGCACTACGCCGAATACCTGGCTGACCTTCCCCACAAGCGGCGGGTGCGCCGGCATCGCAAGGTCCTGGGTCCGACTGGGCCGCTGGTGCGGGTAGTCGAGTGTCTGGACGACTGCGACGGCATCGTCGACTGGAACGGGTCCGACTACTTCGGCCTGATCGTGCAGGCGTACCGGTCGAGTGGCAAGGGCATGTCAGGGCGAGTTGGCCAAGCGCTGGCCGAGGTTTTTGACGCGGCCGATGTGGTGGCGTTTGGGCGCGCTTGGATGGAAGTTGCGCTGCGACGGTGCGGGTGACAGGTATGCCGTTTTGGCCTTGACCGCGCGCCACCCGCGGCGCAAGCTGCAGCGACGCCGTCGCGGGCCGACGCCGAGGTCACCATGGGTTTGCGTGCTACCCAATGCGTCCTAACCGAATGGCAAAGCCATCGGTCAGGACTTGCTAGCTGGGTGGGTCGCCAGTTCGCGTCCGTGCCGGCCGACTCGCGGCTCCGGCGCGAGGGTGAACTTGCTGTTTGGTCAGCCTGTCTAGTCTTGACCGGGATCGCGGTGGCTTGCGGCGCCCCGGCTCCCTTGCCGATCGGCGCTGAGACGACAGCGGACACCGCGGACGCAGCGCTTGGCGACACTACCGCGCCGCCAGCGGACACCGGCGAAACGGTTGCCGGCCCAGATGCGGCCGAAACGGCGCAAGTCGTTGATGCCGTTGCCGACCTGACCGTTCCCGTCGAAGTCAGCGCGACTGCGGATGTAACCGCCGACGCGACGCCGGCAGATGTGGTTGCTGACGCTGGCCTTGCTTGCTCGGCCGACTGCCCCGAGGCGATCCTAACGCCATCAGGCAACGTCGCCCCGCTGATTCCCCAGGCTGTGTTCAAGCCTTCCTGCGCCAAGTCGGTGCCGACGTGCGGCGCCAAGGTGGCCAAGTGCCTGTGGACGATCAAGACCCCCAATGGTGACAATCAGGTTGAGAGCTTGCCCGATGCCCCGCCCGCGATCGCCGCAAATCAGGCTGGCGAGTACAAGCTGTGCTTGGAAGTCGTTGACACCGCGGGCAAGAAGTCGTGCAAAGAGACCTGCCTTACCTTTCTGGTCATCCCGAACAACGCCCTGCACATTGAACTGACCTGGCAGACTCCGACTGACCCGGACCCGTGGGACAGCGGCCCGGCAGCGGGGTCGGACCTGGACCTGCACTTTGCTCACCCAATGGCCTCCGCGCTCGACGGGGACTGTGATGGCACCGCCGACCCGTGGTTCAGCAACCCGTGGGATGTTTTCTGGTTCAACGCCAGTCCGGCCTGGGGCGCCGCCAATGACCCGAAGGACGATCCCACGCTGGACCTGGACGACACCGATGGCGCGGGGCCCGAGAACCTGAACCTGGTTGCCCCGGAAGGCACGCTGGCCGAACCGCACCAGTACAGCATTGGGGTGCACTACTGGAACGACCACGGCTACGGGAGTTCTACCGCGACCGTGGCGGTCTACCTCCAAGGAGGGCTGGCGTTCAAGCTGGTCCAGAAACTCAACCCCTGCGAAATGTG
>CAXRHS010000762.1:0-3377 GCA_964230235.1 Myxococcota bacterium | reverse complement strand
ACCGTTGGCGGCCCCGGCGACGATGGCTTGCGGGCGGGGCCAGCGCTGCCGACCGGGGGCTGGGCCTGGGCAGGCATGACCCCCAGCGGCGCTACCGGCGGCAGCGACGGGTGGCTCGTCGTTTTGGATGCACAACTCAATCCTGTGGGACAGACCGTCCACGGGTACGCGCTCGACGACAGCCTGGATGGGGTGGCGGTGGTCGGCTTTGGCAACAGCGCGCGGATTCTGGCAGTGGGCGCGGCCGAGACCAACGGCAACGTGCGCAATGCGCTGGTGGTGCTCACTGACCTCAAGTGCAAGGCGGTCGTCGACCCGGCAGACGGCAAGCCGGTGCTATACCACTTTCACCACGACGCGCCGCTTGAGTCGATGAACGTGGCTGGCGGCGCAGACGATTTCTTGACCGGGCTGGTGCGCTTGCCCGATGGCGGCGCCGCGGCGGCGGGCGTGGTGCACTGGGGCACGCAGTCGCAAATCTCCAAGGTGCGCTTCAATGCGCTGGGGGTGCGAACGGCGACGGGCAGCATCGGCAACCTCGCCGACAACACGTGGTCGTGGGCGATCGCCGCGCTTGCCGACGGCACTGCGGTTCAGGTTGGCTACTTCAATCAGCCCAAGCCCGCCGATGGCAAGCTGACCGCAACCGCGCTGCGCCCCGACGGCAGCAAGCGCTGGGCGACCGGCGTGGCAGGTTTCGACGGTTTTGGTGAGGTGGATGGTGCAGGCGGCCACTCCAACCTGCTCGGCGTGACCGCCACCGCCGACGACCAGTTCGTCGCGGTGGGCTGGGCGCAAAAGCTCGGCGAACCCCAGCGGGCCCTGGTGCTGCGCTTTGAGGGCGTGCGCGGCGCGGCTTTGGGGACGGCAACGGTCAACACGGACGACCCTCAGTGTCGCCCTGCCCTGTGCGACCGCCACTACGGCGTGCTGGCCCTGCCGCGCGGCGGCACCTGCAACGACAACGACGCCTGCACCGACGTGCAGAGCTGCAGCAAGGGCGTGTGCGCTGCGCAGCATTTCAAGACCTGCGACGACGGCAACGTGTGCACGGACGACACCTGCCCGGGCATCGGCGGCTGCACAGCGCAGCCAACCAAAGCGGCACCGCAACCGCTGTGCACCAAGACAGGGACGTGTTCGGCTGGAAATTGCGGACCTTGTGCGCTCGGCGAGACAGCCTGGCCTGCCCCGACCGGCAGCACGTGGCGGCTTGCGGTAGCGGGCGCGCCCGACGGGGCAGGCGGCGCCTGGCTGGTCGGCCACACGTTTCCAAGTGGCGGCGCGGTGTTTGACTCGTGGCTGGCGCGGGCCGACGGCAAAGGCGCGCCGACCTGGCAGGTTGACCTAAAAGGCGCAGACGACGATCGCTTGTACGGCGTGGTGCCGCAGGCCAACGGCACGGCCAAGGTCTACGGGTATCGCCGGCAAAAGGACAGCACTGGCGCGCTGCAGTACGACGACTGGACGGTGACGGCGTCGGCCTCCGGCACCTTGCTGGCCGATGTGGCGCCAGTCGTGCCCGGAGACCAGCGCATCCTGGCCGTGCGGCCGGCGGGGACGGCGACGTTGCTGGCAGGCGTGGCGGCTGGCAAGGCCGCCTTTCGGGTCGTCGATGGCGCGGGGACCTCGACAGCGCAATGGCAGGCGGGCATTGTCGGCACGCTAGCCTGGGATGTGACGCAGGCCAGCGATGGCAGCTTTGCCGTCGTGGCCAACGACACCAGCCCGCTTTTCGACCGGATGGCGCTTTACAAAGTCGACAAAGACCACAAGACCGTCTGGCAGCACCTGAGCACGCGCATTGGTGCCTTTGCCGCGCTTGGCGTGTGGGTGCAACCAGATGGCGGGGTTTTGGCCGTGCTCGGCGACACCAGCAACGGAAGCCGCCTGCGCGTGGTCGAAGTCTCGGCGGAGGGTGTGTTGCTCCACGACCGCCTCAACCCGACCTACACGACCCGCAAGGCGGTGTCGGCGGTGCGACGCGGCAACTTGCTGCAGGTACTGGCAACCGCAGCCACCTTAGGCGGCGGCTACCTGACCTCGAACCTGCCGGCGTTGGGTGTCCATGATCTGCAAGGCGATTTGCAAAGCAGCGTTACCTTTGCGTCGCTAGAGCCAAGTGAAAAACCGAACGCGCAGGTTGCCGCGCTGCTGCTGGACCTGCCTGGGCCGGCCATGTGGGTCATCAGCGCAGTGGGAGGCCTGAATCCGACCCCCGGCGTGCGGCCGATTGTCAGGGTTGTCACCGATGCAGGGGCGGCGTTTTGCGGGGCGCAATAGGGCGGGTCGTCATGGTAGGCCAAGTAGACCGCAAGGCAGGGAATCAACCCGGGGTCTTGCAGTTTCGCGCCGTGGCAAAGGTAGAACCGAGCGGTTGCGGACCGTGATGGTCTCCGTCCGCACCCGCTTGGCGCGCGACCGTTGACCGCTGCAAGCCTGAATCGGGTAGTAGCGACGATCAGCGGTTCGGTTGCACTCGGGCTTGCCGCCACCCGCGCCGGCGAATTCTTGCCCACCCGCCCCACTTTGCTACCCTTGCGCGGTTTTGCGCGCGCGGGCATCCGCGGCAATGGTGTGGTGCAGATGGAACGGACGAACGACAACGGCGCGGCGCGGCGCCTTCGCTGGCCGACGCTGGTCGCGGCGAGCGCGGTGGTGTTGCTTGCCGCTTGCGGGGTCGAAGGCCCCAATGTCGGTTGCACGCAGGACAGCCAGTGCGGCACCGACCGCGTCTGCAAGAATAAGATCTGCGTCTCGCCCAACGACAAAGACTGCGCGGCCGATTCCGATTGCGCGGCCTCGGTATGGACGCCCGCTGGCAAGGCAACGACCTGCCAGGCCGCCAAGTGCGTCGAAAAGCTGTGCAAGCTGGTCAACGCGGCGACCGATAGCTTTTGCGACGACGGCGACGCGCTCAAATGCACGAGCGGCCAATGCGACGCCGCGGGCAAGTGCAACGTGCCGTTGGTGCCGCTCATCGACAAGGACCAATGCCTCATCGCCGGCGCCTGCTATGAGGCGTCGGCAAGCAACCCGGCCAGCGGCGAAAACGCCAAGTGCGAGCTGTGCAACCCCGCCCAATCGCAAACCGCGTGGTCGCCGCGCCCCGCCGGCAGCCCCTGCCCCGACGACAAGTTCGGCTGCACGCCGGATGTGTGCGACGCCAAGGGCACCTGCACCCACGCCATCCCCGCCGACAACTGCGCGTTTGACGGCCAGTGCTGGAAGAAGGGCACGCTCACGGAGAAGGAGGAGTGCGTCGGCTGCAACCCCGCGGTCAGCCAGACCGGCTGGAGCAACATGGGCGGCGACACCACCTGCAAAGACGACGGCAAGCCGTGCACCGACGACAAGTGCGACGGCAAGGGCGCTTG
>CAXRHS010000761.1:0-2036 GCA_964230235.1 Myxococcota bacterium | reverse complement strand
CTCTTCCGATCTCCCAAGTCATTGCGCTCAAGAACGTCGACCAGGCGGCGCTGCGCGGTGGCGTGGAGATGGGGCACAAGGTCATCGAAGCACTGGGTTTTCGCGACGGGTTCACCCACATGGAGTGGTACCTCAAGGCCGACGGCGAAGTGGTGTTTGGTGAAATCGGCGGCCGGCCGCCGGGAGCGCGCCAGGTCGACCAGATGAACTACGCGTGCGATTTCGACACCTTTGTCGAGTGGGCGCGCATCGTGTGCTGGGGCCGCTTCGAGGGCCGCGTGCAGCGCAAGTACAACGTCGCCACCATCTTCAAGCGCGCGATGGGCGAAGGCCGCATCGTGCGGATTAGCGGCGCCGAACAACTGCGCAAGGAGTTTGGACCCTACCTGGTGTGGGAGAGCCTGCTGCCGGTTGGGTCGATGCGCCGCAACTGGTTGCAAACACTGGTGTCGGACGGGTTCTGGGTGGTGCGCCATCCCGAACTGTCGGTGTGCATGGAGATGGCCGACCGCGTGGGCCGCGACCTCACGCTGTTTGCGCGGGGCGCGTGATCGGCCACCGTCGCCCGATCTCGGTCGCGCCGGCGCTCGTTGCGCTGTGGGCGCTCGCCTGTCTGGCGTGCGGTGCGACGTCGGTCCCGCAAAGCGCCGCCGCCGACGTGGCACCCGACGCCGAGGCCACCGAGACGGCCGCCGACACGGCCGCTGACGCCCCGGCTGAGGCGGTCGAAGAAGCGACCGCGCTGGGTTGGGTGCCGGCTTCGACCACGGACCTCTACGGTGCCTGGGAGAACCAAGACGAAGAGAACGTGCGGCGCTACGAGTTTCGCTTCTTGGACAACGGCTTCGCGGACCTTTTCAACATCACGCCTGCCTATCGCCTGTACCGCGGCAAAAAGGGTCAGGCGCTGGAGATCATCGAGCGCGGCGAATTCAAGCTCGCCAACGGACCGCAACTGGTGACCACACCGCAGTGGGCCGCCGACGTGACCACCACCGGCAAGACCAAGAAAACGCCGTTCGTGCCCGTCGCCGCCAAGTTCACGTTCGGTTTGGAAGTGCTGCCGGGCGTCGCCCGCGAATTCAGCCGGGTGGAGACGTTTCCGCGGTTTCCGTAGCGGCGACGTACAGTTCTCCACCAGCTGCTTTGAATTCCGCGGCCTTTTCGGCCATGCCGGTCGCGATCTCGGGCATGTCGCGGACATCTTGGGTCAGCTTCATCGAACAGAAGTGCGGGCCGCACATCGAGCAAAAGTGCGCCACTTTGGCCGACGGTGCCGGCAGGTCGGCATCGTGCAGCTCCTGCGCGGTGGTCGGGTCCAGGCTCAGGTTGAACTGGTCCTGCCAGCGAAACTCAAAGCGCGCCTTGCTGAGCAGGTCGTCGCGCTGCTGCGCGCCCGGGTGGCCCTTGGCCAGATCGGCGGCGTGGGCGGCGATCTTGTAGGCAATCACGCCGTCTTTGACGTCCTTGCGGTTGGGCAGGCCCAGGTGCTCTTTGGGCGTGACGTAGCAGAGCATCGCGGTGCCATACCAGCCGATCATCGCCGCGCCGATGGCGCTGGTGATGTGGTCATAGCCGGGCGCAATGTCGGTGACCAGCGGACCCAGGGTGTAGAACGGCGCCTCGTGGCACAGTTGCATCTGCAGGTCGACGTTTTCCTTGATCTTGTGCATGGGTACGTGGCCGGGCCCTTCGATCATGACCTGGCATTGGTGGTCCCAGGCCACCCGCGTCAGCTCGCCCAGCGTGCGCAGCTCGGCAAACTGTGCGGCATCGTTGGCATCGGCGATGCTGCCTGGCCTCAGCCCGTCGCCCAGCGAAAAGCTGACGTCGTAGCGCGCCATCAGCTTGCAGATTTCGTCGAACCCCTCGTACAGAAAGTTGTCTTTGTGGTGGTGCAGGCACCACTTGGCCAGAATCGACCCGCCGCGGCTGACGATGCCGGTGACCCGGTCCTTGGTCAGCGGGATGTACGGCAGGCGCACGCCGGCGTGGATGGTGAAGTAGTCGACGCCCTGTTCGCACTGCTCCTGCAA
>CAXRHS010000760.1:0-2660 GCA_964230235.1 Myxococcota bacterium | reverse complement strand
GCTTGGACTATACCAAAGGTATCGTCGAGCGCTTGCGCGCAGTGGAGCGCCTGCTGGAACTGCGGTCAGAATGGGTCGGCAAACTGACCCTGGTGCAGATCGCCGCGCCAACGCGCAGCACCATCGATGAGTATCGCCATCATCAGGCCGCTGTGCAGGCACAGGCCAAAGCCATCAATGAACGATTTGCCGGCGCCGGCGCTGTGCCCATCGTCCTGCGGGTCGAGCACCATGAACCTCCCGAAGTGTACGAACACTTTCGCGCGGCCGACGTGTGCTTGGTGACCAGCCTGCACGACGGGATGAACCTTGTCGCCAAAGAGTTTGTCGCAGCCCGCGATGACCTTGGCGGCGTTCTCGTGCTGTCTCAGTTTGCCGGTGCCTCGCGCGAACTGCCTGAAGCGTTGATCGTCAACCCGTATGACGTTGAGCAGTGCGCCGCCGCCCTTCACGCCGCCCTGACGATGGACCCAGCGGAACAACGCCAGCGCATGACCTTGATGCGGCATCTGGTCGCTGAGTTCAATGTGTACCGGTGGGCAGGCCGCATGCTGCTTGACGCTGCGGTCATGCGTCGGCGCGGTCGACTGCCCGAAATGCCGCGGCGGCCAATCGTTGCTCAGACAACTGGGTAGCCTGCCGTGCCGCGCCCGCCGCCGCCGCCCGCCTTGCCAAGTTTGGCCTACCTGCTTGACTTCGATGGTACTTTGGTCGAGTTCGCCTCCAGGCCGGACGCCGTGCACGTCGATCCGGAGTTGCATCAACTACTTGCGACCGTGCGCGCCCTAACTGGCGACGCTGCTGCGCTCGTAAGTGGCCGGTCTGTGGCAGACCTTGACCGCTTGTTTGGCGACAATGCCCTTGCGCTCGCCGGTCTGCATGGACTGCAGTTGCGTCTTGGCGGCGGCCGCTGGGTGGACGACGTCCCGCCGCTTCCTCTTGCGTTGGTCGAGGCCGCTCGCGCGGCTGAAGCGCGTTGGCCAGGCCTGTGGGTTGAGTTCAAAGGTGCGGCGGTGGCATTGCACTACCGCCGCGCGCTGCACCATGCAGACGCGGCCGAGCGGGTGGCCAAGGATCTCGCAGCCCGCCATCCAGAGGTCATGATCCAGCGCGGCCACTGTGTGGTGGAACTGCGCCGCAAATGACGCGACAAGGGTGCAGCGGTGCGCCTGTTGATGGAGCGGCCGCCATTTGCGTTGCGCGTGCCGGTGTTCGTTGGCGACGACAACACCGATGAAAGCGGATTCCTTGCCGCGCAAGAACTGGGTGGCTTTGGCATCAAGGTGGGCGACGGGCAGACGCTGGCCGAATACGGCCTGCCCGATGTCGCATCCGTGCGGGCTTGGCTGGCCAGCGTGGGCCAGGCGGCTGCACGCCAACAAGGGACGGCGTGAGCAAGCGTGAATCGGGTCGAAAAACCAGGGCGCTGCGTTTGGCCTTGCAAGGACGACAGCGGGTACGCCGGCGAGCAACCGCTGTGTGTACCTCGAACAACCGAGGCAGGGCCTGTACAAGAACAAGTCAATCGACACGTGCGCGGAGCGGAGCGGCGAGTCGACTTGCAAAGTCGCGAGCTTGCGACCCACCAAGCAAGCAGTGGGCCAACGTAGAAAATCGAGTAGATTTTTTACGGGCCCTCAGCGTTTTCAGAGTCGCCGCGGACTCGGGCTATTGGTCCGGGCGCACAGCGACCAGTTCCTCGCTGTCGGCGTCGGCGGGGCCAAACTGTGGTAGCGATGCGCCGCGCATGGCAATCGGCGGCACCAAGGTGGTCAGCACCGCGTACATGGCGAGCGCACCGACGAGGACCTCGGAGAGGTGAAAACTATCCGCAAGTATCCGCGCCAGCACAAGCGTGAATACCAGGCTGGGCATCAGCGCCACCGCAACGGGCTTGGCTTGCGGCAGCGCTTCGCGCAGGCGGACGTGGCGGTGTGCCATGATCAGGCCGAGCCGCATGGGCACGAAAACCAACATCAGCCCTACGCCTGCGAGCAGCGCCTGCCATTGCAGCGCCGCAACTGGCAAAGTGGCACCCGCGTAGAAAAAGTAGAAAGGGATGAACAAAGAGCCAAACGATTCAATGGTGTGCAACATCCGCTCGCTTGACAAGGCTGGATGCTTGCGGCGGGCGCGCTGCGCCGCAAGCCCGACCACAAACGCGCCCACCAGATAGTAGACGCCGAGCTTGCGCGTGACCAAAGAGCACAGCAGCGCGGTCATCATCAAGAACGCAAACTCGGTGCGCGGTGCAAACGGCAGCACGAATCGAGCGTAGAGCCCGAAAACGTGCGGCAGGCCCCAAACCATGGTGGCCATGACCAGCGTCGAGACACCAAGCCGCTCCGGCGATGTCGACTGCAGCACAATGAAAAGCAAGCCAAGGCTGAGCAATTCCGCGGCGATTGCCTTGGCTCGGACCCAATACCGTTGATCAGCTGTCAGCGGCCAACTGTCGAGCGAGTCCAAAATGAAGCCGGTAGATGGTGTGAGTACCGCCAACGAAAAAATGGTCGCAGGTCGCCAGGTGAGGTCTAGCGCAGTCGCGGCGGCTACGGCGACCAATGTCAGCGCCCCTACGCGAACGGAAAGGTGCTCGCCCAGCACTTGCGCATTGCGGCGCAAGTCGCCCGGTTCGATGTCAAGCCCGGCGAACAAGA
>CAXRHS010000759.1:0-3357 GCA_964230235.1 Myxococcota bacterium | reverse complement strand
CGAACCAGCCTTGCTTTTCCAGCGCATCCAGGCGCACCGTAGCCACGCCCAGCGCCTCGCGCAGGATTGGCGTCATTTCGGCGAAAAGCTCCTCTTGCTTTCTTTGGCGGTCGACGAGGTAGGCGACCTGGGTTTGCAGCGCGTCGAGGCGATCGAGCAGCGCCAGTTGGGTGGTATCTGGGTTCATGTCGTCCTCCATCAGGCCCACTTGCCGGCCATGAGCATGCGGTGGTCAAGCGGCAATTCTTTGCCGGCGAGCAGCACGTTCCAGTAGATCCACTTGAACGCGAGCTTGCCCCAGTGGTTGACTGCACTCTCTTCCAAGAGCGTGAACGGACCGACGCCAGGCAGCGGAAACCGCCCCGGCAGGGGCTCGGTCGTGTAGTTGAAGTCGATGAGCATGGCCTTGCCGTGGCCGGTCTCGATAAAGCAGTTGGCGTGGCCGTCGAACGCGGGCAGCGGCGGCTGGCCTTGGGTGTGACGAACGATGTTGGTGAACAGCACGTCGCCTTGAAAATGCGCGACCGCCCCGGCCTTGCTCGCCGGCACATCGGTGGCGTCGCCAATCGCGAACACATCGGGGTGGTGGCGGCTTTTGAGCGTGTGCTTGTCGGTGGGAAACCAGCCGCCGGCATCGCCAATCCCAGAGCGCGCAATCGCCTCGCTGCCAGCGTGCAGCGGAATCGACACCAGCAAGTCGTAGTTCAGCTGGCGGCCGTCGTAGCTCTTGATGGCACGCGCAGTGCCGTCGACCTCCGCCAGCGCGAACTCGGGCACCACCGAGATGCCGCGCTTGCCTAACATGTCGCCCAGCAACGCAGAAGCTTTGGGCTTGGTGAAGGCGCCTTCAAGCGGCGTCGCGTAGACGATGTCGACGTCTTTGCGCACCCCGCGCTCGGTCAGGAAGGCGTCGGCGAGAAACAGGAATTCCAGCGGCGCCACCGGGCACTTGATCGGCATCTCGGCGACGTTGAGCACCAGGCGGCCCTTGTCAAAGCGGGCCAGCTTGTCGCGCAACGCCTGTGCGCCTGGCAGCGTGTAGAAGTCGAACGCCGTGTCGCGCCAGCCGTCCGCGGTCAAGCCAGGTGTCGCTTCGGGGGTGACGCGACTGCCGGTGGCGATAACCAGGATGTCGTAGGCCGACCGCACACCGCCCTGAAGGTACACGCGGTGCTCGTCGGGGGCGATACGGTCCAATTCGCCGATGGTCAATTCGACCCGCGGATCCAGCAGGCTCTTGCGGCTGCGCACCAGTTCCGTTTCGCGGTAGCCGTCAAACGGCAAAAACAGCAGGCCCGGCTGGTACAGGTGGGCGTCGTCGCGGTCGATGACCTGAATGGCCCAGTCGGGCAACGCGCGCACAAGCTTGTTGGCCAACAGCGTTCCGCCGGTTCCGGCCCCGAGAATCACAATGCGTTTCATGGTGGGCTCCAGCGCGCCGGGTATGCGCGCTTCGTGGGGTTGGAGCCGGTCGTGCCCGGGATGGATTCACGCCAGCCGCCCTGTGGCGACAATGCCGTGACCCTTGTAGGTCAACTGCTCGAAATCAAAACAGGTGTCCTGGCGTGCATGTTCGGACCAGAAGGTGGGGCAGGGCGCAGCCTGCGGGTGGTCGTTGCCTTTGGGCGCACAACGGCGACCGCCTTCCTAGCCACCTTGACAGCCGCCGCGCGAGCGCGGACATTGCCGGCCCGGCCGCCGCCGGCAAGGCCCGCAATGCTGCAACCAGCCCACCACAGGCCACGCCTGACCCTGGTTTTTGCGCTGTTCGTACAAAGCGCCTGCACCGCGACAGCAGTCGCGCCTCCGGCACCAGCCGAGAAGTTTGCGACCACCTTCGTTGCCGTGGATGTAGCCGCGGCCGACCCCGCTGCGCTCAAGCTCGCGGTCCAGGCGTGCGCCGGGCTCAAGAACCGCAAGCTCGGCGGATCGGTGTATGTGCGGTCGGCCGCGCAGGACCAGCCGTGGCTCGACGAGCTCAAACTCGCACCCAAATCTGCGGTCAAAGCGGCCGACTTCGTGGCTGCGTGCGCCAAGGAGTTCCCCGCCTGTGTCCGCTATCGCTACAAGGACCAGCAAGCGCTGTTGCCTGCCATCTTGAGCGCCGCCACAGCCCTGGGCGCACTGCCCCTGGACGACACGGCGTACGCGGGCGCACCGGCCTGCGCCAAGCCTGCGTTTGATGCGGTAGAGGCCCTCAAGGACCGCGCCAAGCCGCACCTCGCCACGGAACACGTGTTTTCGCTCTTTGGCGACAAGACCACCGGCCTCGCCATGCTCAATCCGGGCTATGACATCGACGCCAAGGACCAGGCCAAACCGGCCATCGTGCGCGACATGGGGCCAGAGTTGGTGGACTTCGTGTTCGCACAAAAGCTGTTCGTGGTGTTTCTGGTCAACGGTTGTCGGCCGCCGGACCCGGAAAATGCGGTGCTCTCGGCCATCGTCAATGCGGGCAAGTGGCCAACGCCGTTGGCTGTGTACGGCTACAACAACTCATGGAATGTCGGCGGTTATCTCTACGAGGCGCAGACGCGCTGCCTGGACTCGCGCAACATGGGCGCCATCCCGACCGAGACCGGCAACCTTGCTTTCTTTTCGACCCGGAAGCCTGCGGTGGTCGAGGCGACGCGGCCGGCCGGCAACCCGGCCGAAAAAGTCAGCTACGACCCCGCCAAGACCTACGTCGCGTTCGTGGTCGGCGACGGCGACAACGTTGCGTACTTGCTGGCCGCTCGTCGCGAGTGGTTCAAGCTGCGGATGGCCGACTGCGCCAAGCCAGGCGGCACCTGTCCGCCGCTGACCTGGAGTCTATCGCCGCACATCAGCCGGTTGGCGCCCGACGTGTTGCAGTGGTACTACCAGAGCGCGCGCGCCACCGGCAAAGACTACTTCACACTGCCGCCGAGCGGTCACTTGTATGCCTACCCGGCTTCGATGGGCGCCAAGGATCAGGAGCGCTTTGCGGCCGCGACCGAAGGCGACGCCCGCGTCCTGGGCGTGCACGGCACCGTGCACTGGGAGTTCTTCGAGAGCTGGCACGCCGCCGAAGACACCTACTTGCCGCGCTACGCACGCGTGGGCGGCGCGGTTCGCGGGGTGTTTCCGGTCAATGTGCCGTACATGGTGCCGATGTTCGACTGGTGGCCGCAAACGCAGTATTTCCGCGTCTTACAGGGCGGCGATGGTGGAAAGGCCGTTGTCTTTCGACCGCGGTCGTGGCGCGGCATCGATGCCAGCGACGACCAGTTTTTTGCCACCCCGCAGACGATGGCCAAGCAACTGGGCGAGCACCCCAAGGGCACCGTCACCTGGGTCTACATGACCAGCGACGGCGGCCTGACGTTGCAGACTGCG
>CAXRHS010000758.1:0-4658 GCA_964230235.1 Myxococcota bacterium | reverse complement strand
GCATCCCGCCATGCTTTGTTGTCGGCCCCCTTCCTCCCTGCGGCGCACTGCGAGTGCGCCTCAGTCGTCACGCGGCCTCCGCCTCGCCTTGCGGGCGCCTGATTCCGCTCGCTACGGCAATGAATGTAAACACCCTCTTAGAACCACCCAGACGGCACATTTCTGCGAAGAGTTCGGCGTACCCTTGGCAGACCCAGCGACCGGAGTGCAGCACGGCGTCAAGTCCGCTTGCGATGGGTGTGCGGCCGAGCAACCCGTCAACGTCGTAGGCGATGTTGTCGGCGAGCCAATCGTGCAACCGCTTGACTTGTGCAAACTCGTCGCCGCCGTCTGCCAGCAAGAAGGGCCGCAACTGGCCCAAGAACGGCGCAGCCGGGCCGGCGCGCACGCCGACGCTTTCGGCCGGCACCGCGCGCACCCTCGGGTCGAGGACGCCAGACCGGCACGCACCTGGCCCCGCAGTCGGCAACGGCGGCCACTGGACCTGGCCGTGCGGTGCGACTTTGGTCGTTGGACTGCGGCTGGCACTGGACGCCTGTGGACGCCAATACAACCAAGCGCCGACAGCGACCAACACAAGTGCGCCACTGACGAGCAGTTGCAGCGTACGGCGCCGGTTTGCGGCCGCGCGGTCGCGGGCAGCGCGTTCTTCGGCAAGTCGTTCGGCAGCGTAGTCGCGGCGGGGCATGCGAACTGCGCAGCGGATGGCATTGCGGCGACGGGCCAGACCGTGGCTGCGCACGCGCGGGCCACAGTTTCGCCCGCCGTAATGCAGGCGGCAAGCGCCGGCAGCGGCGAAGGCAGGGCGATCGCAAGGTCCGAGATCCCGCGCAATCTTGGCGTTCTAGCCTTTGCCGCAGAGCCTGTGCCTGACCCTGGCCCTGTCACTGACCGGCGAAGCCGGCTGACCCCGGGCCTCGCGAAACCTCGTCGTGGACGTCGTACGCTGCGGCCGATGACGCACGCAATGCTGGCCACCGACCAACCCTGACTGCGCAAGGTCACGCTCTGCCTGACACCCAGGGACAGCCGCCGCCGGGTCAAGCCTTGCACAGGCGGCCGTTGTTGCGGTGGACAGGGTCAGGCTCAGGGCCAGGATCAGGGCCAGGCGGATTCTTGCGATAGCCCTGGCGGCGAAGGCCGGATCTTGAATCAGGCTTTGCCGTGGGGAATCCACAGACGGGGCGTATGTCGACTGGCAAAGGTGCACGCTTGCCACCCGTTAGGAACTCGCCGAAAACAACTCGATCACCTACGAAGGGAGCGGAGCGGCGAGTCGGCTTGCAAAGACGCGAGCTTGCGACCCACGCAACAAGCAAGAAGGGCATCGCCAAAAACGACTTGTTTTTGGCGGCGCCCTTAGACAGGCCAAAGGGCGCACGCGACGAGGTTGACCAGTGTCGACGGCAATTCTATGGCTTGCCGAGCCGCAGACGCACCGCGGCCCAGTCCACCTCGAGCGGCCGCACTTTGGTCGCGCCAAGCGCTGCCAGCTGTTGGTCGATGGCCTCGACCCGCGCTTGGTGGCTGGGATGGGTCGAAATCCACGCCAGCGCGCGGTCGTCGAGCGGGTTCTTGGTCTGTTTGGCGAGGCGCGAAAAAAACGCGCGTCCGGCGCGCGGATCGATGCCGGCAGCGTGCAGCGTCCGCACCGCCTCGGCATCGGCCTCTTCCTCTTGTGCGCGACTGTAGTTGTTGACCGCGGCCAGTGTAAAGAACTCGCGCGCGGCGCCCAGCAGGCCGGCGACGTCGCCCAGCAGCGTGTCGACTACCAGCACAATGCCCGCGCTGCGCGCCAGCCGGTGCAGCCCGTGCCGGCGGGTCACGTGGCCAAGCTCGTGGGCCAGGACGCTCGCAACCTCGGCCGGGTCGGCGGCGTCGCGCAGCAGGCCCGTGTAGACGACCAGGTAGCCGCCAGGCAGCGCGAACGCGTTGACCGCCGGTGCGTCGATGACCGTGAGTTTGACTGCCAGGTCCGGCCGCGGACCCGCCGCGACCACGCGGTCCAGAATCGCGCGCACCGCTTTTGTGACCGTGGCGTCGTGTAACTGGGGGCCGCCAGCTTGGGCGAGCAGCTGCGGCTCCGCAAATGCCCCAAGTTGCTGATCGACCTGCATCGGTATCAGGTCCACCAGCGCGTCGAGCGACTGCAGCAGCAACGCCACGCACAGGCCGATGGCCAGCAGCCAGGCGGGCACGGCCCACCGCCCCCGCCGACGCGCGCGGTCGAGGCGCGCGAACACCTCTGCCTGATCGCCCCACGCCGCGGCAGCTTGCAGATCGGCAATGACGGCGCGGTCTTCGGTATAGACGGTGACTTCGGGCCAATCGGGGTGGCGGGCAAACAGCATGAGGCCAGAGGCACCGCCCAACTCGACGCGCAGCCCGCTCACCGGCAAACGGCGCTCACAAGGCGCGGACAGTCCGGCGCGCTCGTCGGCCGTTGCGACGATGGCGGGTTCGACGGTGTCCACGCGAACTTCTGCACCCGCACGCCCAGCCGGCAACTGCGGGTCGAGCAGACCGCCGTTGAGCGGCCTTGCGGTAGCGTCAGCGCCAGGCGGCTGCATGGCTACTTCTGGGTAGGTCGGAACCAGTCTACCCAACTCATGAAGGGGCCAATGCCACGCGTTTGGATCCACAGGCGGCCACGCCCAGAAAACCGGCAAACCAGACCCTCGCCGCCAAACAAGAAGGTCTTGAGAGACCCACCGCCGGCAGGCCGGGGCATGGTGGTGACGCTGTAGCCAAGCGTATCCTCAAAGGCGACGATGCAGCCGGTGTCAACCACGTACTCGTCTTTGACGTCCACCTCGAGGATTGCACCGTAGGTGTTGAACCACAGATCGCCGGTGCCGTCGGCCTGCTGCAGGATGAAGCCTTCGCCGCTAAAGAAGCCGCGCAAGCCCTCCCACTTGGCTTTGAGCGTCACGCCTTCGCTGCAGGCCACAAAGGCACCGCGCTGCAGCACGATGCGGTTGCCGTTCAGTTCGACGTGGCGCATGTCGCCCATCGGTCCGGGCGCGAACCAGACCTCGCCAGGACCGTCTTGGGCGGTAAAGGTGTTGACGACCAGGCTCTCGCCCGAGAACGCACGCGACAACGACGCCATCGCGCCGCCGCGCAGACCTGCGACCAGTTTGATGTTGGTCGACATGGTCGCCATCGCCGCGGGTGCGGCGTAGACACGCTGACCCGCGTCGAGTTGGACGCGCAAGGTCGCGAAGTCTGGTTGATTTTCGATCTGGTGGCGCAGGGTGGCCATCGACGACTCCTTCACTTCTTGCGCGGGGTGAGTGTGGGGCCAAGCAACGCGCCAAATGCGAAGGCGTTGTGGCTCTGGCACCACAGCGCGCCGCTGCCGCTAAAGCGGCTCACCAGCCCTTCGCCGCCCACCAGCGAGCCGATCCAACTCGGGTTGGCCTTGCCGATCGACATTTGCAGCGTGTCCTCGTAGGCGACCACATGGCCGGTGTCGACGACGTAGCTGTCGACGACGTCGATGCGGTAGATGCAGCCAAACGCCGAAACCACTGCCGAGCCGATGCCCGAGCAGGTGATCCAGAACATGCCCTCGCCGCCGAGCATGCCGACGCCAAAGCCCTGATAGCTCATGTCGATGGCGACGCCCTCGGTCGAGCCCAGCCAGCCGCCGGATTCGACGACGACTTTGGTGCCGCGCAGTTCGATGACCTCGACGTCGCCCAGCAAATCCGGCGCAATGATGAGTTCTTCGCCGTCGCGGGTCGCGGTGTAGTGGTTGAGAAAGAAGTTCTCGCCCGCCAGCATGCGCTTGAGCCCGGCGAGGATGCCCTGTTGGCCGCGCGAACGCGTCGAGGTCTCGACCTGTAGACCGGTGCTCATGGCAACCATCGCACCCGTCTCGGCGGTAAACTTGTCCCCGTGGTCAAAGGCAATGCGCGCGACGGCGCTCGCCGGCCGCTGCAGCGTGTCAATCCGCATCAGTTCCTCCGGTATAGGTGGCTGTTCACCCACGCGGTGAGCCCATCCAAATTGCGCGACTGCAAGAACACGCGGCCGGCGCCATGGATCTCCATCACCAGGCCCTCGCCCGAGAAAAAGCTCGAGAAGATGCCACCGGAAAGGCGGGTCTTGAGCGCCACCGTCGGGTCGTAGGCGACCAGGTGGCCGGTATCGACGATGAGCCCTTGCGACACATCGACGGCAGAGACGCTGCCATAGCCACCGAACCACACGGTGCCGGCGCCGCTTACCTTGAGCCGAAACAGGCCCTCGCCGCCGAGCCAGCTCGCCAACCCCGCCCAACCCACGGACAATTGCACGCCTTCGGTGCACGCGATGAAGCTGCCGGCGGTCAAGTAGAGCGTTTCGCCATTGAGCTCGACCTGCGCGATGTCGCCCGGCGTGGACTGGGTCAGCACGACTTCGCCCTGGCCACTATCGACGCCGATCCGGTTGACGAAAAGGCTTTCTTTGGCAAAGAACTTGAGCAGCAGCGCATTGACCACGCCGCCATTCCAGTCGGCCTGCAGCACGACATTGCCCGACATGCTGGCCATCGCGCCGCTCTCGGCGACGATGCGCACGCCGGGAAACAGCCGCGCGACGAGGTGGGCGAACGCTGGGCGACCGCGCACGGTGACATCAGGACTGGGCATTCGTTTCTCCAAGTTCAG
>CAXRHS010000757.1:0-2280 GCA_964230235.1 Myxococcota bacterium | reverse complement strand
GCACGTCTGGCAGCTTGAGTTCGACAACATGATACTGTACGGAGACGCGCCTGACCGTCGCTCGTTCATTCGTGCTGCTCCTCTGCTGCGAGCGGCCGAGGCGGCGATCGCACGCGCACAGCAAGAGCAAGTCAACGAGGGACTCTACACGGTGTTCTTGTCGTTCCAGAACCCGTTTGAGATCGACGCCCGCGGCGTGCAGTGGGATGAGATTCCGCTGGCGACCGTGCGCGATGCGTTGACGCAAGAGCAGTTGCGCCAAGCGAGCGAAGGCGGCATCCGCTGGGCGGCGCCGCTTGCTCCCATCGAGCGGCTTCAACAGACCTGGGGCAAGCTCAACACCGACGCGGTGTGCAAGGCAGCCAAGCTGATAGGCTTCGACGGGGTCATCATCCGCAACCTCGTCGACTACGGCGGCTGGGTGGGTAGCAACGCGCCGGCTGACGTGTTCATCGCCTTCACCCCGACGCAGATCAAAAGCGCCAACCACAACAAGGGCACGTTTGACCCGCACGACGCCGACATCCGCAACCCCGCGCCGACAGCACTCAACATCGAGAGCCTGCACAGCCTGTTCGGCGGCGCAGACAGCGTTCCCAACCAAATCCCCGCGTCGAACCTGCCGCACATCCGCCGCTGCCTCGACGCGGGCCTGTTGACCGTCGAGGACAAGGGCAAGACGCTGGTGCTGACTGCCGCGGGCATCGCCGCCCTGGCGCCGCTGCGCGGTCGGAAGAATCCGGCGCCGCGTGTGGGTAAGCTCATCGGTGGTGACCTGTACGTCCACAAGAGCGCGCTGCACACGCTGCCGGCCGAGGTGCAGGCACGGGTGCGGGCGGCGCGGGTGCCGTTCGACTGGGCGATCGCGAAGTGGAACGCCAAGGCGGGCAAGCTCAGTTTGATCGAGTCGCAGGACTGGGACACGGCGGACGAGCCGACCGTGGGTCGCGTGTTCTCGGTCGACACCGGCAAGGTCATCCAGCCGCTGGCTGATCCTTGGATCTATCACCACAAGTGGCAGTTCGTCGAGCCGACCTACCAGGGCTTCGATGTCGAGGCCAGTAAGGCCCGCAGCGCCGCTTGGACGGCTCTGCCTGACGTCGACAAGTCGCGCATCGGCAAGAAGAGCTACTGGGAGCGCGAAGTGTTGCCGCGGTTGAACCCCGACGACGACACCGACCTCTGGACGGTGATGCCGCAGACCTATAGCTCGGCGCGCACCAGCATCAACGCCACCCGTCTGCCGGCGACCTTCAACCGCGTATCGTGGCGCCCTGGTACGCGCAACGCCGACATCGGTGGTGGGCGCTTCGACAACGCGACCGAGTATCTGGCGAGCCTCGGGGTCGAGAACGTCATCTACGACCCCTACAACCGCACGATGGAGTGGAACGAGGCGGCGGCGATGAAGATCGCCAACCACCAGGCCGACACGGTCACGGTCAACAACGTGCTCAACGTAATCGCTGAAGCGGCTGTCCGCGACCACGTCATCGAGCAGGCTGCCAACGCGCTCAAGCACAACGGCACTGCCTACTTCCTCATCTACACCGGCAATGAGAGCGGCAAGGGTGCGCGGTCGCAAGAGGACGCTTGGCAGAACAACCGCAAGGCCCGCGAGTACGTTCCCGAGGTCGCCGAGCACTTCGGCCAAGTGCAGGTTCGAGACAATCTGATCATCGCCCAGCAGCCGCTGGTGCCCAACCCCTCGCACATCCCGCCGGCGCCTGTGGCTGCGGCGGCGCGGCGCGGGCTTGAGATGCGGGCCGCGGAGCCGCCGAGCAACCGCTGCTGCACGCCTGTGGGCTTGCGGCGCGCGGCGCAGCTTGCCAACCGACAGCCGGTCAGCGAGGACACGATGCGCCGGATGTTGAGCTACTTCCAGCGACACAAGGTCGACAAGCAAGGCGCCGGCTGGTCGGGATCCAGCAAGGGGAAACAAGCTTGGCTCTGCTGGGGCGGCGACGAAGGCTACGCTTGGGTGCGTAGGACGCTGGGGGTATAGTATGGTGGATGTCAGCAAGATCAAAGCTACACCTGGGGTCAAGCTCTTGGAGCTTCCTCACTTTCAGTACAAGACCGCCACCGTGGAGGTGGACGACTTGGTGCTCGATGCCGCAGCGCTCAACGCTTACATTCGTCGTGCAGAGAGTGCCTACAACAACGCGAAGGTGCAGTACTGCATCGGTCAAAGTTGCCCCGGTAAAGGCAAGGCTACTGCTGATGCAGACATCGAGAAAGTGGCAGAACTGATCCTCGACTGCTCTGGCTATGCGTGGT
>CAXRHS010000756.1:0-14584 GCA_964230235.1 Myxococcota bacterium | reverse complement strand
AATTTCTGGCGGCCCGCCACGGCGAATCCCGCATCGGGTGAGCTCGTGGCCCACGCAATAGCAAGGCAGGGTCGCCATTATCGGCGACCCTGTAAGTGCCTGTGCAAGAACAAGTCAATTGACACGACCGCGGGGCGGAGCGGCGAGTCGACTGGCCATGTCGCGAGCTTGCGACCCGCCCTATGAGCGATGGGCCATGGTAGAAAATCGCGTAGATTTCTTGCGGGCCCCAAGGGGGCCAACAAACCGGCTACTGGCCCTTGCTGAACACGTAGCTCTGGCCGAAGGTCTGGGGCGAGCTGAGCGTCGGCAAGCCGCGGATGCTCTCAAACTTGCTCTTGATGCAGTCGGCAAAGCTGCCGCTCGCGCCCGAAATGCTGACGTCGGTGATCGTGCCTTCGGTGCCGACCGTGAATGTCACTTTGACTTTGCCGCCAACATCGGGATTGTCGCGCAGGGCTTGCTCATAGCAGCGCTGGACTGCGGAGTTCTTGCGCGACACGACCTTGGCGACATCGGCCTTGGCTTCGCCCGAGCCGCTGGTGTCGCTGTTCATCTTGATCTGCACAGCGGCTTCCTTCTTTTCGACCACGGTCTTGGTTTCGTCGGTCGAGCGCTTCTCGAATCCACCAGTCTTGCCTTTGGCGACTTTCTCGACCGTGCCGCCTGCCTTGGCGCCGGCAGCCAACTTGACGCCGCCACCCCCAGGGCCCTTGTCCGCGCCGTCGCCGGCGTCGCCAGTGCCGCCAAAGGTCTTGGCGACCACATCGCCCGCTTCGCCTTCGCCCGCTTCTTGGAAGAACTTGGTCGAGCCGCCAAGCCCTTTGAACGCGCCGGCCACGGTTTTCTCTTCGACGGCCTTGGTTGCGCGGGCGGTCTTTTCGGTCGGGTCGATTTTTTCGCCGACCGATTGTGGCTTCTCGGCCTTGGCGGTCTCGGCCGCCTTCTCAGGCTTGCGCTCGACCTTTTCGACCTTTTCCTTTTTTGCCTCGACCTCTTTGGGAACGATCGCGACTTCTTCCTTTTTGGGCTCCTCGACCTTCTTCTCCTCGACCTTGATCTCTTCTTTCATTTCGAGGATCTGCTCAAAGGTGCCCTTCGCGGCTTGCTCTTCCTGCCGCGCCTTGAGGAACTTGTTGGTGGTCTTCTCGAAGTAGTGCGCCTGGAAAATCACACCCAGAATCAGCAGGAACGACACACCGAACGAGATCCACCACGCGGGCTCGGCCAATGCGCCCGCGACCACCTTTTCGGCAAACCCGCGCTGCGGCATGGCCGGGATGGTCACCGACTGCTTGACCACCTGGAAAAGCAGCGTGTGCTGGCCCATGGTCGCGCGCCCACGGGTCCCCAAGCTCAGGTGGCACACCATGTCGGTGCCTTCCTTGCGTGCCTTGCCCTTGGCCTCCAGTTCTTTGATCTCCATCGGCGCGCCTTCGACAGCCAGGCGGATTTTCATGCCGTCGGGCGCGCGCATCGAGATGGAGCCATCTTTGTGGTTCAAGAACGTCAGGCTCGGGCCCTGGTAGTCCTCGTCCGGCAAGACGATGGTGTTGCTGCGCTGGATGCCCACCGAAACCATTTTGTCGTCGGGAAAAATCCGATCGTCGATAAGGCGATCGTCGTAGACCAGACCCAACCGCAACACGGTGCGTTCGCGGGTGATCATCGGCGTGGTGTCGCCGCGGACAAACTGGAACATCACGGTGACGTCGCCCGAGACAAGCGAACCAGCCGTGACGCCTTCGACGGGGATGGCGCGCCGGCCCTTGACCGTCTTGGGCTCTCCCGGATTGGCGGCGCCGCGCAGGCTGATCTTGGCGTTCGGATCGGCCGGCACGACCAGGTGGTACTGGTTGTTCTCGATGACCAGAAAGTCGAGAAACTCTGGGAAATCCGGGTGCGATTTCGGCGCAACGTGGATTGTCGAGCCGGCCCGGCGACCGATCGAGATGTCGATGCGGCGGTCGATCAACTCTTCATGAATGATACTGCCGCGATAGACGATGCCGAGGCGGAGATGGCGGTTTGCAGTGCTCATGGCAACCTCAGGTAGAAACAGGGCAAGTGGCGGACAGCGCGCAAGCCTTTGGGTTCGCCTCTGCGAACCCGCGTCGCGCCGGCCGGCCAAAAGTGGCCAGCCAGAAGCGGCCAGCCAGAAGCGGCCAACCAGAATTGGCCGCGGCCGATGCCGTCCGGCACTTGCAGGACGGCAACCCGGCGATGCTGCGACGCGCGACGGCTCAGTTTGATCCGCGCGACTGCACATGGCCGTTTGACCAAACGCGGCCGGAATCGCCTGCGCCTTTGCGCCTGCCCGATCGACGTACCGCAGACCAGTAGGCCCGCGTCGACGCCGACACGCATCGCGCAAAACGTATGTCAGGATGTTGTCTGGTGTCAAACGCGCACCGATACGCGACGCGCCTGAACGCGGTTCTGTGAAAACCGCCGCTGCGCGCGAATCGGTCTCCGCGACCAATCGTCGAATCTTTGTGCGGGTGGGCCGCCCATGCTACCTTGTCGGGTCGCGCCCGGGCAGCCCGCCACCAGGCGAGGCAGCTGCGCGGCGCCCAACGGAGAACAGCTCGGATGCGCGTCTGCCCCCGGTGCGCCAGCGAAACCGAAGAGGCTGTCTGCCCGTCCGACGGCACCCAGACCGTCGCCGTTCAGAGCGACCAGCGCACGTACGCGATAGGCACGCTCATCAACAACCGCTACCGCGTGGACGACGTGATTGGCATCGGCGGTTTCGGCGCCGTGTACCGCTGCACCAACCTGGCCATGGAACAAACGGTCGCGGTCAAAGTGCTGCGCACGGAACACCTGTCCAGCGTCGAGCACGTCAAGCGCTTCAGCCGCGAGGCGCAAGCGGTCAGTCGGCTCAAGCACCCAAACACGATCCACACGTTTGACTTCGGCACCCACTCGGATGGGGCGCTCTACTTGGCAATGGAATACCTGGAGGGCGAGACGCTGGCCGATCGCATCGACCAGAACCACTGCCTGTATTGGGAAACGGCCGTGCACATCGCCGTGCAAGCGTGCCATTCGCTGACCGAAGCGCATGGGCTCGGTCTGGTTCACCGCGATCTGAAGCCCGAGAACTTCATGTTGATGCCGGTCGCGGGCGATCCCAACTTCGTCAAAGTGCTGGATTTTGGCATCGCCAAGCTGCAAAAAAGCCCGACCGAGGCGCGCCAGTCGAACCTGACCGAGTCGGGCATGATCATGGGCACGCCGACCTACATGTCGCCTGAGCAAGCCAAGGGCGAGGCCATCGACGCCCGCAGCGACATCTACGCGATTGGCGTCATGCTGTACGAGATGTTGACTGGCCGGCCGCCGTTTGAGGACGAGACGGCGATGAAGATCCTGGTGTCGCACATCAATGTGCCGCCCAAGGCCTTTTTTCGCGCCGGCGGTCCGGACGATGTGCCGATCGAGGTCGAACGCGTCGTCATGCAGTGCCTGGAGAAAGAACCGGGCCGCCGACCGCAAACGACCGTACAGTTGGTCGATCGCCTGATGTCGGCTGCGCGCAAGGCCCGGGAACCGGCAGATAGTCGCAGCCGAATGGCCGAGGCGGCGCTGGCCACCGCTACGGCCGAGTTGCCGCCAGGCGCGACCGTGCAATTGGCAGACCCGGGTCTGGGCGCCCTGAGCGATGGTCGCCCGTCGCGGACGCAAGTGCCGGCAGAGGCGGGGCTCGGCGTGTTTGCGGAGTTGCCAGAGCCGCGGATAGCCGCGACACCACTGCCAAGCCGCACCGGCCTGTGGGTCGCGGGCGGAGCCCTGGTTGCGGTTGCGCTGGGCGTTGGCGTTGCCTTGACTCTGGGCAGCCCGACTGCACCGCCGGTGACCCAGCCTGCGCCCGCACCGGCCGAACCACCAGCGCCTGCACCGGTGGCGACGCCAGCGCCGCCGGCCGCGGGTGTGCAGTTGGCGGCAGTGGTCCCGGCGGCGATCGCGGCCCCTGCGACCGCGGCTGCCGCGCCTGCTGCGGTGGCCGCCGAGGCTGTGCCCGTCAGGGCGGCCGAACCGCTCCCTGCCGCAGAGGCGGGCGTTGTTCCGACGGCAAGTGACGAAGGCGCCAGGGCCGCGGGCAAGACCGTCCGTGCGGCTGGCACCTCGCCCCGACCAGCCAAGGGTGCCACCGTCGGAGCGCCCGCTGGGCCGGCACCGCCGCAACCCGACAAGGCCGCGACAGAACGCGCAGCCGCCGAAAAGGCCGCCGCTGAAAAAGCCGTCGCGGACAAGGCGGCTGCGGACAAGGCCGCCGCAGAAAAAGCCGCCGCCGAGCGCGCGGAAAAAGAGAAGGCCGGCAAGGCCCAACCCAAGGCGGGTCGGGATGATTTCCGCCTGGACGACGAATCGAAGTAGGCCCATGGATCGGATGACCGTTTGGGGCGCCCGCGCCCTGCGTTGGTGTGTGTGGTTGGCGCTCGCGGGGGGCGCGATGCCCGCAGTGGTGACCGCGCAAGAACCGCTCAGTGCGGAGGAAGAGAAGGCCCGCGAAGAATCGCGCGAGCTTTTCAAGCTCGGCAAGAATGCCTTCAAGGCCGGCGACTACGATGCGGCGCGCGACTACTTCCAGCGCGCCTGGGCGCGCTATGACAAGGAACCGCTCATCGCGCTTGCGCTCGCCAAAGCGTTTGATCGCGCGGCGCAGCTTGAAAAGGCGCGCATCTACTACGAGCACTTCTTGCGCCTGGCACCCATGACCAAAGATTACCTGCAGGATCGCGAGCAGACCGTCGCGCGGATCGCCGCGATCAAGGAACTGCTCAACTCACGGCCTGGTGTCCTCAAGTTCAAGGGTCTGCCGAGCGGCGCGCGTCTGGAAGTCGATGGCAAGCCGGCCGACGTCGATGCGGCCGGCGAACTCAAGGTCACGGCCGGCACCCACAGTGTGCGGGTCACGCTGGAGAAACGCTTGCCCTTTGAGCGGGCGGCGATCGCCGTCGGCCCAGGCGAGGTCAAGGAGGTCGAGGTCGTCATGGTCGCGCCGGTCGACCCGGCGACGTTGCCGCGCGATCACAAGTGGACCTGGCGCCTGGGCGTGGCGACGGCCGTCGGGGTCGGCGTCACCGCCGTTTCCGGCGCGCTGCTGTGGGCGAGCTACGGCAACTATGCCGATCGCTTCGACCCTGAAACCGGCCAGCCTTTGGAAGCAACTCGCGCCAATTACCTGAATTCGTCGGGAAAACCGTGCCAGATCGGCGTCGTGGACAGCACGACCAAGAAGCAGGAATGCGACGCCGCCCTGGCAGAAGGCAGGCAACTGAAGTCGAGCGTGAGCACCTGGACGGTTGCCACTGCCGCGGCGGGCGGGGCCACAGCGATGCTTGGTATTGCCGCAAGTCTGGCGGCGCTGGCCGCGCCGGTCATCGATCCATCGCAGACCAGCGCACCGTCGGCGGCCTGGCGGCTGACGCCGCAATGGTCGCCCGTCGGTGCAGGGGTTACGTTGGCGCTGGATTTCTGATCACGGCGCAGTCACCCAAGGACTTTGCCGCACGACCGCCGCCTGCTGCAGCGTGAGCGTCGTACTGTGCGGCTGCGGCGACCAGTACATCAGGTTGGCAGCGTCGTTGTCTGCGGTGTCTGGCAGTTGATCGTGCAACTGCGTGCCGTCGGCGGCCTGCGCATCGCTGGTGTGGTACAGGCCCAGGTAGTGGCCGATTTCATGTGCAATGGCCACGCCAAGGCGATCGGGTTGCCCGGCATCGATTTTGAGCGCAACGACCACGCCAGCCTGCGCCGCGCCGGCCGGTCCAAACGGTCCCGGTACGCCGCCAGACAGGCCAACCATCGGCAAGGATTTGGCGCCGTCGGCAAACGTCAGCTCTTGAACCAGGAACACGTTGAGCCCGGCCGGCAAGCCCTTGCCCGAGCGGAAAAGCGCGATCACCTCGGCATCGCCGGCATCGTGCACCACAAAGGCACTGCCAGGTACATCCACAAAAGTCGCGGTGACGTCGACGGCGATCGCCGCGTAGATGTCCCGCACGGTAGTCAAAGCATCGACGATGCGCGCGTGCTTGGGGGCCAGCGCGGCGGTAAGGCCTCCTGCACCCGTCAAGCACACGTTGATGGCCAACCGGCCTTGGCTCAGCGGTTCGCCATACACGGCATCGACGGCAACCGTGACCGCCGCCGCGACAGGCTTGGGTGCTTGCTGACCGTCCCAGTGGAACGCATGGACGACCACCTCGTGACTGCCGCCGAGTTGAACGGGCAGCGGCGCATTGGGGGCAAGCGACACTTGCTGCTCTGGCCGCGCAGACTGGCGAAACGTGCAACCCTGGGTGCAAAGCAGCGGCGCGTAGGCGCCGGATAGCCAACTGGGCACGATCAAGAAGGGTCCACCGCCTGACTGCCACCGCGAAAGCGCGAGATGCACGCCGGGTGGACCGGACAGCGTCACCAGTGCCGCGCGCGCGCCAGGCGCAAGGTCAAAGCGCGCGGGCGCTGACAGGCCGGTCGACGCCTCCGTCTGCAGGGTGCCGAGATCCACGCGAACCACGCGGGCGTGCGCGCCGCTTTGCAGGTCGGCGCCGTCGGGTTGATCGGCCGCCGCCAGTTCGCCATGCAGGCCGGCGTCGCCTTGCGAGTCGGTGGGCGCTGGGCTGCACCTCAAGAAAGCGGAAACGATCACCAGGCTTAGGCACCAACGCACGGGACAGGGTTTGTCGAAAGGCAACCGGGGCGCTCCGATTGCCAGGGGCCTCAATGCGCGGTGTCGGTGCAATCCGCTCGGAGGTTTCACCCCCAGCGCGGCCCGGGTCGCGCTGAAGGCTGGACGGCAACCGTCTGTAGACAGCGCGGCTTGCGCGCGACACATGACCCGGCGCCAGCGCGGTGCATTTGCCATCGAGGGTCTCGAATTGGACCGCACCCAGCGGTCGCCTGTCCTGCAGCGTACAGCAGCCGCGCGGGTTGGGAATAACGGAGGCAGCGATCGCGTTGTCCGGTTGTGTCCGGCCGGCTCCCCCCTCCTCGCTGCTGGACACGCCGGTGCGTCTGCGGGGTCCGATCGCCCGCCTCCCCCCGACCCTCATGGGCGGTCGGACCCCAGACGCCGCCTGCCAACGCATCGCCGCGCATCGAATTGGCAACTTTGGGCCCGTAAAAAATCTACTCGATTTTCTACGTTGGCCCACTGCTTGCTTGGTGGGACGCAAGCTCGCGACTTTGCAAGTCGACTCGCCGCTCCGCTCCGCGCACGTGTCGATTGACTTGTTCTTTTACAGGCCCTTTTGTGGGTTCCTCAGCAACAAACCGGGCTGGCCGGCGTTGCGGGTGCCGGGGTCTGGCCTAACTTGGGCGCCCCTGGAGCGACCCGCGCAGGGGTCGCGGCACCGGACAGTTAGGAGTCAAGCGTTTGCCTTGTGGATGCCGTTGGATAGCGCCGCTGCTGGTCGCGGTCGGAGTCGCCGGGGTGCCGGTTGCGGCAACGGCTGGCGACTATGAGCGCAACGAGGTCAACGGTCGCGAACTTGCGGTTGGCTTTGCCACATGGCCCGATGATCTTGACGAACGGCCGGCAGCCAAGTGCCCGTCAAAGCCGACCGCAGTGTGTTCCAACGAGGCTTTTGGCATCGGCCCGATCCTGCGCGGCGCGGCGCGACGGCACCGCGGCAACCTGTACGTCGCCACCGAGGCGATCCTGGGCTTGCGTTTACCGGCGGGCGGTTATTCAGCATTTCCGACCCTGGGCGTTGGCGGCGCCATCGGGTGGGAAACGGCCGCCGACAGCTACAAACGGCTGCGCGGCTACTTTGAAATCGGCGCCGGGATGATCTACACCGGCACGGCCATGACCGACCTGTTCAAGTTGCACGTCGAATCCGGCCTGCGGTACCGCGTCCAAACCTACGAGCGTCCGCACGCCTATTTGCACATTGCTGCCCGGGCGATGAGCAATTTCGCCCATGGCGGCTCGGCGCTGACGGCCGGCGTCGGCTGGGCGTTTGATTGACTGCGGTTGCGCCAAAGACCAATCGGCAGCCTCCACGCGCGCGTCGGCGCGCTTAGGGCCTGTAAAATAATAACTCAGTCGACCTCGACAGGAGGCGGAGCGGCGAGTCGACTTGCAAAGTCGAGAGCTTGCGACCCACTGAGCAAGCAATGGGCCCACGTAGAAAATCGATTAGATTTTTTACGGGCCCTTACCCCCGCCTGAGGCCGCAGTCGCGGCCGCGCGCACTTCGCCCGGGTCGCGCGGTGGAACCCGCCGCGAACTTCGGGCCGGAAGTCCTAGCCGGCTTCAGCCTCTGACCTGTGGCGTTCGGCGAGGGCGCGCATCGCCATCAGTTGGGTGCGGGTTACGATCGGATGCACGTCAATGCCGGCCGCTTGCAGGGCCTCGGCGCCGCCTTCTTCGCGATCGACCAGCACGATGGCCGCCGAGACATGCAGGCCGGCCTGTCGGACCCGCTCGACCGCCAACAGCGTCGACCGACCGGTCGTGAGCACGTCGTCGAGCACTGCCACGCGACAGCCAGCAGGCAGGGCGCCCTCGATCCAGCGGCCGGTACCGTGGCCTTTGGCCTCCTTGCGCACGACGAAGGCCGCCAGGCGCCGCGATCGCGAAAAGCTGTGGTGGGCAATCGCGCACGCCAGCGGGTCGGCGCCCAAGGTCAGCCCGCCGACCGCCTGCACGCCCAAGTCGCGCGCGATCTCATAGCCCAAGGCGCCAATCAGCGTCTGGCCTTCGGCGGACAAGATGACCGACTTGCAGTCGATGTAGTAGGGCGACAACGCGCCACTGGACAACTGAAAGGGCGGGTCGGGCCGGTACGTGAACGCCTGGGTCAGCAGCAATTCCGTCAGGCGTTGTTTGCGAATGTCCATAGGGCGGCAATCTCCAGGATGGTCCGCCAAAGGTAGCCGGGCCGCACGCGCCTGTCATCCGTCCCGCTGCCGAGCCGCGCCGCCGCAGGGCAGGCGCACCCGGTTTGACGAACCGCGTGCCAGCGTGTAGCAAGGCGCTTCCGCCCGACCTCCGGGCCGGATCGGCAATGCCGCTTTCCCTCGCCGAACTACTTAACACCAAACGAGTCTTGCTGTGCGTCGGGACCGGCGGCGTCGGCAAGACCACGCTCAGCGCCGCCCTGGGGATCGCCGCGGCACGGCAAGGTCGGCGTACCCTGGTCCTGACAGTCGACCCGGCGCGCCGGCTCGCCAACGCTTTGGGGCTGCAAGCGTTCGACGAGCACGTGCAGCGGATTGTGTTGCCTGCGCTGCAGCCCGGTGGCGAAACCGCGGCGCTGGACGCGTCGATGCTCGACGTCAAGCGCACCTTTGACCGCGTGGTGACCCGGTATGCCCGATCGCCGGAGAGCGCACAGCGCATCCTCGGGCATCCCTTCTACGTGCAGGCTTCGACGGCGCTTGCCGGGTCGCAAGAGTACATGGCGACGGAAAGGCTGTACGAGTGCGCCACCTGCGGGCAGTGGGATCTGGTCGTGCTCGACACGCCGCCTGCCGAGCATGCGCTCGATTTCCTGGATGCGCCGCGGCGCTTGATCGACCTGTTTGGCTCGCCGGCATTTCGCAAGGTGATTGCGCCGAGCACCCGCTTCAAGTCGGGGGTATTCCGCAGCGGCTCGATGGTGATGCGCGGGCTGCAGCGCTTCACCAGCGTCGAGATGTTCTCGAACCTGCTAGAGTTTTTTGGAGACCTGTCGGAGACTTTCGATGGGTTCGTGCAGCGCGCGGAGCAGGTGCAACAGCTGGTGACCGGTCCCGACGCCGCGTTCGTGCTGGTGTCGGCTTGCGATCCGACCAGTAGCGATCAAGCGGCGTCGCTCGGCAAGCAGTTGCGCGCACAGCGCATGACTCCGGCGGCCTGGCTGGTCAACCGGGTGCTGGCGCTCGATCCGGCCTTGGGCGGCGATCCGGCCGCGTTGGCGGCCGCGCTGCAGACCGAGTGGGCCGGCATGGGTGACGCCCTGGGCGGCTCGCCGGGACAACGACAGCAGCTCGCCGACCAGCTGGCGCAGACCGCGACGGCGCTTGGTCGGCTGGCAGCGGCCGACCTGGCCGTCGTACAGCGGGTCCGGCTGCTCGCAGGCAGCGACATGTCGGTCGTTCCTGTGCTGCGTCGCGACGACGAGCCGCACGATCTGGTCGGCCTTGCGCACATTGCGCAGGCGCTGGTCGGCGCACAGGCGTAACCGATGGTCAGCCACCCGACGCGGCGGGGACACCAGCCGACCGCGGCCGACCCGCCCAAGCGGCCGTGGCTCGCCGACCGTGCTTGGACAGCGCCTGCGCTGGCGGCGCTGGTGGCGATGCCGGGCCTGCTGGCGATGACAAGTGGCGGGGTGTACGTCGGCAACGGCACCGACCTGTATTCCTACCAGTTGCCGCTGCGCATGACCTTGGCAGCGCTGTGGGACCAGGGCGGTCTGCCGCTGTGGAATCCCTACCTGCTCGGCGGCGCGCCAACCCTGGCCGGGATGCAGTTGGGCGTGCTGTACCCACCAAATTTGCTGGCGCTGTGGCTGGCGCCGGTGCGCGGCAACGAAATCCTGCTTTGGCTGCACTTGGGCTGGCTTGCAGCCGGCGGTGCGGTGTTGGCGCGCGCGTGGCGGCCAGATCTGCCTGCCTGGGCATGCGCCGCCTTGGGTGGCTGGCTGGCGCTGACCGGGCAGACCTGGGGCCACCTGTGGGCGGGTCACGCCAGCTTTGTCGCCGCATGGGCGTGGTGGCCGTGGGTGTGGGCCTTTGGCGTTGGCTTTGTCGACCGGCGGCGCTGGCTGCTGGCCGTGGGTTGGGCCGCGGCGCTGGCCATGCAGGTCCTGGCTGGCCACCCGCAGGTGACGTTTTTGGGTGTCGTTGGCCTGCTGGCCGCGCTGGCCGTGCGGGCAGCGAGCGCCGCGCCGTTGCCTGGCAACCCGTCGCGACCCTGGTTGCACCGCCAACTGCACGTCACGACCGCGGCGCTAGGTTTCACATTGGCAGGCGCCCTGGCCGCGCTGTTGACGCTGCCTCAATGGCTGGCGACCTGGGAGCTTGCGCCCGCGCTCAACCGGACGCTGTCGACGCCTCTTGAAATCGCGACGGCCTATTCGTCGCCGGCCGCCACCTTGTGGACTGCGCTGCGGCCGGGTCCCGTCGGCGGGGCAACCGGCGCACCCGGCGACGTTGCCTACCATGAGACGCTGGCATTTGTGGGTCCAGCGGTTCTGGGGTTGGTCGGGCTGGCGGTGCTGCAGGTTCGGGGCCGGGCGATCGCGCTTCTCGCCGTTGGCGGGTTTGGCGTCGCGTTGTCGGTCGGCTCGCACGGACCGCTGCTGCCGGCCCTGGCCGATGTGGTGCCTGGGTTTGGCGCATTTCGGGTTCCCGCGCGCTGGCTTTTGGTGCCGACCGCGCTTCTGCTGTTGGTGGCGGCCGACGCATGGGCAGGCGATGTGGCGCCGCGCTGGCCGTGGCTGCGTTGGGCGCGGCCCATCCTAGCCGTGCTGGCCGTCTGCCATGGTCTTGCATTCGCCCTGCCCCACTTGGAGCGCAGAGCGCGCATGGCAACAGACCGGGTGCAGTGGTCGTCCGCCGACCGCAAGGCACTCAGGGCCGCCGTACCGCCCAGCCAGCGCCTGGCGACCGCGCCGAACTTGCGGATGGCCAACTGGGGCGGAACCGCCGATGTGCGCGTAGCGGGCGGCTACGAACCGGCGATCACGGCCGGCGCCAACCGCTATGGCAATGCGCTCGCCGGTCGGTCGGTCGATGGCTACGCGGTGCTTTTCCAGACGCGCAAACCTGGCCCGTGGCTTGACCGCATGGCGACGTCGCACCTGTTGCTGGCCCCGAGCGACGGCGCCGCGGCCAAGCACTTTGCCGCGTGGCCGGTGACCGCGACCTTGCCTATGGGGCTGCAGTTGCGCGCCAATCCAACTCCGCGCTCGCGCTTTGAGGTCGCGCGCGCGGCAGTGGTCGAACCCGACCCGGCGACCTGCATCCGGCGGTTGGCAGAGGTTCCGGACCAGACCGTGATCATCGACCGGCCGTTGCCGGTTGCACCTGCGCGGTCCGCCGATCTTTCGGTGATCACCGACGTTGCCGACCAGGTCGCGCTGCGGGTGCGCGCACCCGAGCCTGCACTGGTGGTCGTGCGGGACACCTGGGCCCCAGGCTGGCAGGCGACAGTAGACGGTCGCGACGCGCCCTTTGCGATCGCGGACGGGCTGTTTCGCGCCGTGGTCGTGCCGGCCGGTGACCACGTGTTGGAGTGGCGCTACCGACCGCTCGGCTGGCCGTGGGCGCTGTGGGTGGCCGGGGCCGGCTGGCTCGTTGCCGCCGCGGGCGCGTGGCGGTATCGCCGCACGGCGCAGGCTTGACCGCGATCGCCATCGTGGTATCACCGCGCAATGCGCCGGACCACCGACAAGACGCTCCGCGACATCGACGCAAAGGGGCCGCGCTACCTACCCTGCCCCAAGCGCAAGGACCACGCCGACATCGCGGTCGAGGTGTGCAAAAGCCGCTGCCCGCACCGCCGGCGCTGTCCAGTCTTTGGGCGCTGGCTGCGCCCTCAGCTACCGCTCGGCTGACGGTGTCCACGCCGCATAGCGGGCGCCCTGTTGGACTTCGACCCGCTGCGGGCGCAACGTCACGGTCACTGCCCCATCGGCCGTCGACCACAGCGCCACGTTGGCCGCGCGGTACCGAGCGCGCACATCGCCATGCGGAAAGGCCAATTGCCCCCAGGGCCGCGCGCCCGCAACCCCAAGGCGCGGCCGCACCGCGTCCAAAAACGGCTGCGTGCTGGAAGTGTGGCTGCCGTGGTGGGGGACCTTGAGGACGTCGACGCCGCGCAACCTGCCCGACCGCACCAGGTCCGCTTCGGCAGGGGCCTCGATGTCGCCACTCAACAGCATCCGCGCGCGTCCAATCGCCAACTCCAAGACCAGCGAATTGTCGTTGTGACCACGGTCGGGCACCCAAGGCGACGCTGCGCCGGCCGGCCAGAGCACGCGGACTGCCAGCGGGCCTTGGTCAAGCCAAGCGGCCGACGCTGGGATTGCCGTGCGGCGATGGCCCCAGCGCTGCAGCAACTCGCGGTGCTCCGCGCCGGCGGCGGGCTGACCGTTGAACCAGAACTGCCCGACCGGCAGAGACCGCGCCACCGCGAGCAGGCCGTTTTCGTGGTCCGGGTGGGCGTGCGTCAGCACCGCGCGGTCGATGCGGTCGATCCCCAAAGCGCGCAAGGCCGGCACCAGCGCGACCTGCCCGACCAGACCGTCGTCGCCGACCTGGCCGCCGCCGTCGACCAACCACGTCTGGCCGTCGCCGGACTGGATGGCGATGGCGTCGCCGTGGCCGACATCAAACAGCGTCACGCGCACCCCGTCTTCCGGAGCAGCAAGCGCCCGCCGTTGCGCGAACGCGACCACAGCCACCGCGATCGCCGCCAGCCAGGCCCGGCCAAGCCACCTGCCGCCATGCAACGCCGCGCCGCCAACCGCCAACGACCACGCGGCCAGCGCCAACGCCTCGCCGCCGTGGGTCGCGCCCACAGCAAACCCACCCGCAGTCGCGCGAACGACCGCCGTCCACGGCCACAGCGCCCACAGGCACCCCTGCACAGCCAAAGCGTTGACCGGTGGCCACGGCAGCGCCACGCCGACGGCAACCACCAGGCAGGCCGGAAGCAGCACTGCAGCGTACGGCGCAAGCACGAGGTTGATCGGCGCGCTGCACCACGCGATCTGCCCCAACCGCAGCGCGCAAATGGGTGTCGTCGCCGCCCAGGCCCCGACGGCACAGCGCCACGCCGCGCGCACAGTGGCAACAGCGCCGCCAGTCGGCGCTCTTGCGGTGAGCGCCGCCCATGCCAGGCCGGCGACGCCTGCCAGCGAGAGTTGGACACCCAGATCGTCTACCGCGGCCGGCTCGACGACGACCACGCAAACGGCGGCGAAGCCCAGTAGCTCCCACACGCTGACCCGGCGTGCCGATGCCTCAGCCAGCACCGCTGCGGTCAACATCCACGCCGATCGGATCGTCGCCGGCGCAAAGCCAGTCAGCGCCGTGTACCCCCAAGTGGCCACGAGCAGCGGCAACGCCGTCCACAGCGGCAGCGGGTGGCGGCGCAGCAGGCCCGCCGCACACCGCCGCACCAGCGCGCGCAGCAGCCAGCGCAGTCCGCCAACGACGATCGCCAGGTGGCTGCCCGATACCGCCAGCACGTGGGCCGTGCCGGTGTCCCGCAGCCATTGATCCAATACCGGCCAGCGCACGCTTTGATCGCCAAGCGCCATCGCGTTGACGATCGCGGCGTTCTCCGTGGGCAGCGACTGGGCGATGCGGGCTGCCCAGGTCCGGCGCCAGCGTGCGATCTGGTCGAGCGCGGCATCGACTGGCGACTGGCTGTGCGCCAGGATGGCAACCTTGCCGGCGTGCGCGACATGCAGGCTGCCCCAGCGTTGCTGGCGCGCCCAGTCCTGGCGCAGATCGAGCGCTGCGGTGTTGCCGTACCCCGGCGGTGGCGTCACGAACGCCGCAATCCGCACCACGTCGCCGCGCCGGACCGCCACGACCTTGCCGCGAACTTGGACCCGCAATTGGCCCC